>JAYVWH010000253.1:0-2004 GCA_043786265.1 Kofleriaceae bacterium
CGTCCGGCACCGTTCACGCCGGCGCAAGCCGAGGACGGCTGGGTACCCGAGGAGCAAGTAGCGGCGGCCGAGCCCGTGCCTGCACCACCGCCGCCCGTAGCGGCCCCCGGAGACGGATCGAATGCGGCACTCACGCGTCAGCAAGCACTCGAAGCCGCGCGCGCCTCGGGCATCATCGGCTCGACGACGTTGCAACAAGGAGGCGCGTTCGCGTCGCTCACCGGAACCGCGGACATCGGCGAGCCAGTGCTCGACGAAGGCGGGCTGCTCGGCAACGAGCCCGGCGAGATGAGCGGTGGCGGCTTTGGTTTCGGTCGGATCGGGTCTGGCCCGCAGAACGGCGGTCCGAGCTGGGGCTCGATTGGGGCTGGCTACGGCGCAATCGGCCACGGCTCGGGATCCGGTTATGGCATCCGCCGCGATTCCAACCGGGTCTCGATCGGGCAGGCCACCGCGCAGGGCCATCTCGACAAGGAGATCATTCGCCGCTACATCAGACGCAACATCAACAAGATCTCGTACTGCTACGAGAAGCAGCTTCTGGTCAACGCGACGCTTGCAGGCACCGTGACGGCGAAATTCTTCATCACGCCCAACGGTGATGTCGCCACGTCGCAGGCGACCGGCGTCGATGCCGAAGTGTCGTCGTGCGTCGCGCGCGTGATCAAGGCCATCGAGTTTCCCAAGCCCAAGGGCGGAAGCGTTCAGGTCGTATATCCATTCACATTCCGCCAGGCGGACTCTGCTGCGGCCACGCCGCCGGCCCAGGCGAGCGACGCCGGAGCGGGTTCTGCCGAGGTCGCGGTTGCGGATGCCGGCGCGGGCAGCGCCTCGGGCTCCACGCCGTTAGCGCGAGCGTCGAAGCGCCATCTTTTCCGCGCGGCGAGTGGCGCCAACACCTATCAGCCGGGCGCAGCGAACCCGCTGCGTGCCGAGGACAAAGCCCTCACCGAGTGCTTCCGCAAGGCGCCACTTCACTACGGCACTGCCGTGATCGAGATCGCCTACGATCACAGTGGCCGGGCGGCCGGCGTGACGCTCCATGGCGTCGACGATCCGCGCGTCATCACCTGCGTGGCTCCGGTGGTCCGGCGCTTGATTCGCTTGTCGCCGACGACGACGAACGAGCGTTGCGCACTGACGTTTGGGGAGATGCCGGTCGCTGCCTTGCCCGCGCTCGACATCACTGCAGACGCGCTCACGCTCGGCGGCAAGACGCTCGGCGAGACGCGCGCCGTCAACGGCGGCGACGCTCACGCGACGAGCATTGCCGCAGTGTCCGCTGCGATCACGACGCGCGTCGATTCGCTTACAGCGATATCGAAGGAGGTCGTGACAAACGCCGGTCCGCTCGTCGTACGACCGGTCGACGTGACACCGATGAAGGTCGTCACGCGCGTACTGTCGAGCATCCTCGTCGCGGGCGACGATTTCGTGCTCGCGGCCCAAGCGGGGCCGGGGTGGGAGCTCGTCAACCCGCTCGCACTTCCGGTGGTCCCTGTACCGTTTGGGACCGGCGGGATGTGGAGTCACGTCAAGGGCGGCATCCGCGGCCCTGGCTCCGACAAGCGGAGCGCAGTATCGATGTTGATCGCGCCGGACCGGATCTGGATCGGCGCAAGCGACAGCACTGACTCCGTGGAGCTCAAGCGGGATGCGAGCGCGGCCGCCCGGGTGACCGAGGAGCTCGCAAAGCGACGCAAGCCGACGACGAAGCTAGAGATCGCCGCGGACGATGCGATCACGTATCGCGACTTCGTGACCGTCGTGAAGGCGGCGATCGCGGCAGGATTCGTCGACTGGCAGCTCGCCGATCCAGCGTCGCTCGCGGCGCGACCGCAGAACTAGCCCCTAAAGAAGCGCTCCACGGACGTTGAAGTCGCGGTTGCGCGCGGTCGGATCGCAGAACGTAGAGCGCGAACGCGAAGAAGCTCCGGACGAAGAGGGCATGCAAACGTGCGGCCCGCAGCGCCGGCTGTTTCGTTCAGCGGTTTCGCACGGTGC
>JAYVWH010000254.1:0-7910 GCA_043786265.1 Kofleriaceae bacterium
TTGGAGAAGAATGCGTGACCGCCCTGCGCATCGCGGATGTGGAAGTCGACGTCGTTCGCATCGGTCTCCCAGTACATGATGAAGCGCGTCGACGGCGCCTGCACGAGGGTGAGCTTGCGCTTTGTGAGGGCGCGCATCACCTCGCTGCGATCACCGCCGCGTGCGATGTACGCCGCGC
The DNA here is from genome assembly GCA_043786265.1 of Kofleriaceae bacterium. Classification (GTDB taxonomy): domain Bacteria; phylum Myxococcota_A; class Polyangia; order Haliangiales; family Haliangiaceae; genus JABFXX01. Next base: position 179 of record JAYVWH010000254.1, read on the forward strand.
CGATCATTCCGGCGTCCTCGCCGAGCACGCGATCGACGCCCGCGAACCGGCCGTCCGGATACTTGCGGTCGACGCCGACGAGGATCGCCTGGAAGGCACCCGCATAGTCGTCGGCGCGCACGAGCGCGTACGCGAGCAGGCGGTGGCCGCTCGCATGGTCGGGGCGATCCACGATCGCCTTGCGGTAGGTATCGATCGCGAGGTCACGCGACGAGCTGCCGATCCGCTCGAGACGCTCGCCTGCGAAGCGGCGCAGATCAGCGCGTGACGCGAACAGGTCGATGATCGATCCGTACATGCGGGCTGCGCCCGCCGAGTCACCGGATGCCTCGAGCACCTCGCCCAGCCCCACTAGCGCGAGCACGTCACCGGGTGCCTCCGAATGCCAGGTCCGCGCGATCGCAAATGCGTCGTCGAGCTTGCCGCGCTGGAGTGCGCGCATCACGGTCGCGAGCTTGCCGGTGAGCGGCGGACGACTGCGCTCCTCGGCGTCAGCGTTAACCCGCGCCTGCCGTGCACGTTGCGCGGGTGTGGGCTCGGTCCGTGCCACCGGCGTCACCGGAGCTGCTGGCAGTGGCGCAGCAGCAGGCGTCGATTCGATCGGCGCGCTGGCCGTTGGCGATGTGGCCTCGGGCGATGCTGCCGGTGGCGCCGGTGGAGCCGCAACGGCAGCGGCACGGGCCGCGGTCTCTGCGCGTTCAACGCTCTCGGGCGTCTGGAACGTGAACGGATAGTTCACCTGGACGACCCCGCCGCCGCTCCACGCCGGGAACTCGATCGTCCGGATCACTTCTGCAACGCAGCTCGCGACGGTGGAGTCAAACCCCGTCGCCGTGGCGCTCGTGACCGTGCCGCTCGCGTCGATGACGAACTGCACGGCCACCGTCCCTGCAAGCGTCGGCCGCGCGAGCAGCTCGCGCTCGTAGCAGTAACGGACCCGCGGCAATGCGCGACGGATGTAGCGACGGATGAAGCTCTTGTCGAGATCGCCATGGCTCGTGGGCTGCCCGATCATCACCGCCGGTACCGCGATCGCATGCACCTGCATCGAGCCCGCGCCCGACGCGGATCCCCGCCCGTATCCGATCGTCCCGTAGCGCCCCGTGCCAATCGAGCCCCATCCCTCCGCCGCGCCGCGGCCACCGCCGCCAGGTGTGTTGACCAGCTGCTCCTCGCGCTTGAGTGGCTTCGCCTTGGCCTTGGACGCGACGATATCGGAGCGATGCGACTGTTCGAGCCCATTCGGACCGACGACGAGAATGTCGGCGAGTGACGTGCGCGGGATGTGGTAGCGCGCGTAGTCCTCCTCGGTCTCGAGCACCAGCATCGATGCCTGGCTCGAGATCAGGCGAGCGGCGATCGAGCGCTTCGTGATCGCGGTCTTGATTGCCTTGGTCGCGACCGTGTCGCGCGCGAGCACGAGCTGTCCCTCGAGCTCGTCGATCTCGCTGCTCGCCACGGCGCGCTGCACGAGTGCCGGCATCGATGGCATCACGGCCAGCGTGCGGCGCGAGTCACCGGCGCTGAGGGTGACGACCGGTGTCGCTTCTGGCATCCGGGCGTAGACCATCACCGAGCTGCGCGCTCGCGCCGACGGAATACTGTGCGGGTAGAACCACAACGCACCCGGAACGTCGATCGCGACATCCTCGTGCACCGGCTCGCCCAGCCCGACCGCAACGTCATCGATCCCGCGGTCGAGGTCATAGACATCGCCGCCACGCAGCCGCGCGGCACGAGCAATCGCGCGAGCGAGCGTCTCGTCGCGTAGCCCGCCGGTGACGATCACGTCGAGACGTTCGATCGGCAGCCGCCGGATCGCGGCCGCGAGGACCGGCGTCTCCGGACCGGCCGTCATCACACCATCGGTCACCACCGCGAGTCGCGCGTGCGGCGGCAGCGGTGACTGCGCGAGCATCGCGACTGCCTGGGCGAGGTTCGACGCGCCCGCGGCTCCACGTGCGACGAGCGCGTCATCCTGTGCGGCGCCGTAGTCGCTCGCGCGACCAGCGAAGATTCGCTGCGTATCTTGATCGAACGCGATCACTTGCAGATCGATGTCATCGCCGTACTGCGTGCGTAGCGCGGCGATCAGCGAGTGGATCGAGCGGACGTACTGCACAAATTCGAGCGAACGCGACGCACTCGTGTCGACAAGCAATGTCAGCTGGCGCGGCTCGTCCTCCTCGCGCACGATGATGCTCGGGTCACCGACCTCGATCACGGCGACGACGAGCCCGCCTGCGCCGATCGCACCGGTGGCCGTGCGGGTCTCGGCGACGAAGTCCCGGTCCGGCTGCCAGCTCTGCTCGTGGAGCATGTGGTTCGACCCGGTCGAGATCAATCGCGCGTCAACGCGATCGATCCGGGGTAGCCCGAGGAGCGGGAGCACGTACGGCTTCCCCGCGAGTGACTGCGAGTACGAGATCACGAGGTGCTTGTCGCCGTGCTCGGGAATCGGAAACACGCGCGCGGTGAACTGATTCCCTGGCGCCTTCTCGAGGAGTGCCGGGTCCTGCTTGCGGTGCAGGTAATCGTCATAGACCAGGCGGGCGACGGCCTTCTCGACAACCTCCGCTTCCTGCCAGCGCTCGCCGTCCTGCATCGCGAACCGCGACACGGCGGCACCGGGCGGCAGCACGATCGAGAACGTGCCCTCGCGGATCCGGTCCTCGGGATTGTGGAAGTAGAGGTGCAGCTCCGTGAACGCGAGTGGCCCTTCGACCACTGCACGCGCGTCGATGCGCGCCAGGCGCAAACCACTACCGTCGGATGCGGTCAGCGACATCGGCGGCGCAGCCGGTCGCGTAATCGCAAGGCCCGGCTCTGCCGGGCCGCGCAGCGGCGCGAAGGCGCCGCGGAGATCGATCGCCTGAGCGACCGCATGGGACACGGTGACCGTCGCCGGCGCCACGCTGACCGGCGGCATCGGTACCTGCATGTCCTGTAGGTCTGGGTCGGAACCACCGCAGCCAAGGGTTGCAAGTACAACGAACGCAGGGAGAGTCAACCAACGCATGCGAGCCATACGACGCTGCCGGCGACGCGAAGTTCCTCGGAACTGAAGCGCACCCGCCGCTGTCGAAGGATCAGCCGCGAACGAACGTGAACAGCTGCGCGCCGCGGGGTGGCAGGTCGAGGAACAGGCCCGACGTCGCCAGGTCTCGTCCCTCGCGCACCCAGCGCTCGTCGCCGAGCGTGTCGGTCATCACCCATCGGTGATCCGCGAGGAACCCAACCGCCGGCGTCACCCGGCACTGCGAGCGATGCGCCGCTGTATTGACGACGACGAGATCAAACGTCCCCTCGCCCACCCACTGCACGATCGCGAAGCTCGCCGCCGTCGGGTTGTCGTCCCAGGCGCGCGCGGGAACGAGCACTCGCGCCGCACCGCGACCGACCAGCGACGCCGCGAATGCCGGCATGACGCGTGCGTAGAGCGCCGCGACCGCGTCGTCGTGATCACCGGCCGCTCTGCGCCGCAGCTGGATCCGCGAGAACCGATGCCGCCCCGCGAGCTGGCCGTCGTGAACGAGACGCATCCCCGGCAACCCCAGCGTCAACACCAGCGCCGCGCGATGGCGATCCAGCTCCGGCAAGGTCGTCGCCGCGCGTGGCTCGTCGTGGTTCTCGAGGAAGTGCGCCCGATGCTCCGCGTCACCGCCGAGGACATGGCCCGAGATCTCGGCCGCTCGATCGTGCACGAGCAGATCGTAGAGGTGCTTGTCGTACGCGAAGTCAAAGCCGAGCGAGCACAGGCGCGCCTCGAGATCCCAGTACGCCTCGGCGACGAACAGAAAATTGGGGTGAGCGCGCCGGACGGTACCGATCGCGCTTCCCCAGAAGTCCCACGTCCCGGGTGACCCGCCCCATGTCCGCTCGAACATGTCGGGGAGCAGCAACATCGCCATGTCACACCGCACGCCATCGCAGCGTTCGGCGATCGAGACCAGCGCGGTCTGCATCGCTTCACGCGTATCGGCCCGGCGATAATCGAGCTGCGCCGTATCGGTCCACGACGGAAAGTACGGATCCTTGCCGTGCGCGATGAACCGGCCACCGGCGGCGAACGTTCCCGGCAGTTCCGTCTCCCCGCCGACGAACAGCTCCGGGCGCGTTGTCACCCACGGATGATCGATGCCGAGGTGGTTCGGCACGAAGTCGAGGAGGAGCCCGATGCGCCGCGTCGCGAGCCGGGCACGCAGAGCCGCCAGCCCCGCATCGCCACCGAATGCGGGCTCGACGACGAAATCGGCGACCGCATACGGTGAGCCGGCAACGTCGGCATCCGTCCAACCGGGCAGCGATTCGTCGTACGCGGCGCGCAGCGACGGAATTTGTAGCGCACACGTGCGCGCGAGCGGACCGCGCGTCCATACGCCCATCAACCAGACGTGTGTGATGCCGAGTGTGGCGAGTGCGTCGACCTCGCGATCCTCGATCGTGTGCAGCGTAGCGCCGAGCTCGCCGAGCCACTGCCGGGTGTGGATCTCGTAGACGAGCGGTGAGCTCAGTGCCCGGCTCCCTTGGCAAGCACGAACGCACCGCCGAGACCCGCCGCCATCTCCTCGGGCGTGATCCGGCCATCGGAGTCGACGTCGAGTGCGGCGAATACGGTTTGCGAGCCGCCCCACTCCTCGCGCGTGATGAAGCCATCACCGTCGAGGTCGTAGACCGCAAAGAAGTCGCGCGCGGACTGGCCCGCGCTCGCCTTCGTGCGCATCGCCTTGTGGCGTTCGTCGAGCAGCTGCTCGAGTGCGACGATCGCCTTCGAGAAGCCCGCGATTCCTTCGGCGAGCTTGTCGTTCGCCATCCGGTCCGCCTCGTGCGCCGCACGGAATGCGGCCTCGTCGAAGTGCGTCTTCGGAAGGTCCATCGCGACGGCCGCGGCAGGATCGAGCTTGCGTGGCAGTGCGCCGTCCTGCGTCTGCAGCTCGGCGAGGAAGTTCGGTGCGATCGTAAGCAGGTCGCAACCCGCCAGCTCCACGATCTCGCCGAGGTTGCGGAAGCTCGCGCCCATGACCTCGGTCTTGTAACCGTGCTTCTTGTAGTAGTTGTAGATCTTCGTCACCGAGAGCACGCCCGGATCTTCCGCCTGCGGATAGCTCTCGCGCTTCTCGGCCTTCTTGTACCAGTCGAGGATCCGCCCGACGAACGGGCTGATCAGGCGCACTCCCGCCTCGGCACACGCGATCGCCTGGTGCATACCGAACAGGAGCGTCAGGTTGCAGTGGATGCCCTCACGCTCGAGCGCCTCCGCTGCGCGAATGCCTTCCCAGGTCGCGGCGATCTTGATGAGCACGCGATCACGCGTCGCGCCCGCCGCCTCGTACTGCCCGATCAAGTTGTGCGCCTTCTCGATCGTAGCCGCCGTGTCGTAGGACAGACGCGCATCGACCTCGGTCGACACCCGCCCCGGCACGATCTTGAGGATGCGCAGGCCGAACTCGACCGACAGCCGATCGAGCGCCAGCCCGAGCACCTTGCCGGTGTCGCCGCCTGCCTTTTGCTCGGCCCACCGCAACGCGTCTTCGACCACCGAGGCGTACTCCGGCATCTGCGCCGCCGCGGTGATCAAGGACGGGTTCGTCGTCGCGTCGCGCGGCTTGAATTTTTCGATCGACTTCAGGTCACCCGTGTCACACACCGTGACCGTCATCGTGTTCAGCTGGTCGAGCAGGCTCATGCGTTCTCCCGTCGTTGCGATGAATGATCATTACCACCCGGCCGTGGGTCGGAACCGTGCGGCGCGACGATTCCGCACGCTGAGCGAAACCGCACGGTGCGCGCGCGCCGGCGCACGGACCCAACCCTTGTAATTGCAATCGATTTCCCGCGTCGCACATCGGCCTGGATCTTGGAGACGTTGCGCACGCGTCGAAATCGCACACTCCTCGGCACCCCAAACGCGAGCATCAAGTGACTCCCACCATTCTCCTGGTCGACGATGACGAAGACACGCGGCTGCTGCTGCGCGAATCGCTGCAGCGGCGCGGGTACACCGTTGAAGCGGTCGACTCGGCCGCCGCCTGTATCGATCGGGTTCGTAGCGCAGCAATCGACATCGTCGTGACCGATGTTCAGATGCCCGGCATGTCCGGCATCAACCTATGTAGCGAGCTGTTCGAGCGGCACCCCGACGTCTTGTCGATCGTGCTCACCGGCGTCGGTGACCTCGACACTGCAATCGGCGCCATTCGCGCCGGCGCGCATGACTTCCTCACCAAGCCGGTTAAAGTCGACGTGCTCGAGATCGCACTGAAGCGCGCCGCGGAGCATCTCGCCGTGAAGCGCGAGGTTCGCCGGCTGCGGACCGAATCCGACCACGACTCTCCGATCGCAGGCATCACCGGCAACAGCGCGGCGCTCGCCGAGACCACGCAGATGGTCCGCCGTGTCGCCGGCAGCGACGCCACCGTGTTGATCACCGGCGAGAGCGGAACGGGCAAGGAGCTCGTCGCGCGCGCCCTGCACGACCTGTCGCCGCGCCGCGGCCAGCCGTTCGTCGCCATCAACTGCGGCGCGATGCCGGCGCCACTGCTCGAGAGCGAGCTGTTCGGCCACCTCCGCGGTGCCTTCACCGACGCCAAGACCTCGCGCCCCGGCCTGTTCATCCAGGCGGGTGGGGGAACGATCTTCCTCGACGAGGTCGGCGAGATGCCGCTCGAGATGCAGGTCAAGCTACTGCGCGTGCTGCAGGAGCGCACCGTTCGCCCCGTCGGTGGTGATGAGGAGATTCCGTTCGCGGCCCGCGTGGTGACCGCGACGAATCGCGATCTCGCCGCCGAGGTCGAAGAGGGCCGGTTCCGCGAGGATCTGTTCTATCGCATCAATGTCGTCGCGATTCCGGTCCCACCGCTTCGCGATCGCGCTGGCGATGTTCCGCTGCTCGCGCAACACATGCTCCAGCGCATTGCCCGTCGCACGTCGAAGGCGGTGATCGAGCTCGGCCCCGAGGCCGCGCGCAAGCTCGTGCAGTACGACTGGCCGGGCAACGTCCGCGAGCTCGAGAACTCGATCGAGCGCGCGGTCGCCATCTGCGGCGGAGGGCCGATCCTCCCCGAGCACCTCCCGTCCCGCATCCAGCAGTACCAGCCGACCCGCATCGAGGTCGACATCACCGACACCCCGAACTTGATCACGCTCGACGAGATGGAGCGTCGCTACGTTCGCCAGGTTCTCGATAGCGTGCGGGGCAACAAGACTCACGCCGCGCGCGTCCTCGGGATCGACCGCCGCTCGCTCTACCGGCGCCTCGAGACGCCGAACACGCCTGGGGCGGGCACGTGAATGGTCTCCGCGTGTTGGTGCTCGACGACGATCGCGACACCAACATGCTGTTTGCCACGTCGCTGACCAAGCATGGGGCCGAGGTTCGCACCGCGATGAGCGCTGCGGATGCGCTGAGAATGTTGGAGTCGTGGCGGCCCGCGGTCATCTTGTGCGACCTGCATCTGCCCGGCGTGGACGGCTTCGGGTTCCTTGCCCAGGTGCGCGCCTCGTCGGCCTACGACAACATCCCCCTGATCGCGATCAGCGCAAGTCACCCCGACCTCGCAGGCGAACGGGCAGTCAGCGCGGGGTTCGCGGAGCGGCTGGCCAAGCCGGCCAAGCTCAAAGATGTGATCGAAGCGATCGAGCGCGTGGCAGCTTAGCCCCAGGGTTAGTATCGGTCTCGCATGGCCAAGACCACCGGTGGGATCGTGCGCACTGCGCGCCGTCCGGCGGGTTG
>JAYVWH010000255.1:0-6312 GCA_043786265.1 Kofleriaceae bacterium
CTCGCGCGTCGCGACGGCGCTGCGGTCGACGACGAGCCCGACGCGCTCGCCTACGCGCAGGCCGAGGCCGTGCAGCTGCCGATGTCGCTTGCCGAGCCTGCGCCACCAACCTGGGCATCGCGCCACCGCTGCGCGTTCATCGATGGCTTTTCGCTCCATGCCGACACGTCCGTCGATGCCGCCGACCAGCCCGAGCGGCATTCCCGCGCGATCCACAAGATCCAGCTTGTAGGAGCCGGGCGGCAAGATGTCGTCGAGGTCCGCCATCGTATACGACAGCGAGAGCTGCATCGGTTGCTTCGATCCATCGAGGTGAAGGCGCGGCCTGCCGCCGGTGTGGCGCCGCACACGCCACAGCGCGCGAAATAGACGAGCTCGCGCTGCGTCGTGCCCTCGTTGAAGCGCTCTACGAGCTGCGCGCAATGGGCGCCGACCACCGATGCCGAACCGGACTCCGTGCCCGTCATGAGCAGGAGTTGGTCATCGAGCGTGGTCTGGCAGGCGGCAACCGTGAGCGGGGCGATGGCGGTCGAAACGTGTGTTCGGATGTTCTCGTGGCAGAAGCAGCTTCCACCGTGCGGCGCGATCCGTGCTCTCGGTGGCGCGTTTCGTCTCCGACGTCGGTCTCCGGATCGCATTCGTTATCGCCGCAGCACAACGATGGTCATGACGGCTTGCAGGATCGGCTCGGTGCCGTCAAAGGAGAATGCGATTCCGGCGGTCGCTGTCTCTAGGAGGCGCCCCCGCAGTTCGATCTGGTGGGTCCCGGACGTGGCGTTCAGCGCCCGTACGATGTTCCAGGGCCGGAACCCATCCGAGGAGTTCACGTATTGCCAGACCTCGGTTTCGCTAACCAAGGTGCCGTCCAGGAAGATGCCGAGGGCGCCTTTCGCGATGTTCCCGGCCGACTGCCCGTTGGTAAGGTACGAGCCACCCTGCACGGTCACCGACAAGAAGGCGTCGTCCGGAACATCGATGGTGGTCATCATTCCGGGCACCAGCGTGTATGTCGTCACGCCGGTGCCGTTCACGACCATGTGCAATTGTCCGGTGCCGCGAACCTCCTGAAAGCTCTGCCCCGTCGTGCCGGAGGTACCTGAGGAGCCCGGCGTGCCGGCAGGGCCGGCGGGTCCCGCGGGGCTGTCGTTGATGCCGTCTTCGGCCTCGGTTTCGACGCAACCGGCGGAACCGCCCAGCCCGGCGAGCAACATGAAGAATGCAGAGGTGAGCGAGCTGCGACGGTTCATGGCGAAGCCTTTGCGAGAGGAGGAGGTGTTGCGCATGAATCCCCGGTGTTCACGAGGCATGCCGCATCAACGTCGGCCCCGAATCGCGGACTTGGCGAGTGCCCATCGGCGGGTCGCGACATCGACGTGACAAAAGGCGCCGCGCGCTGGCGAGTGCGGACTCGCCGGCTGGCGTGGAATCCAGTGCGCTAGATGTTGCGTCGGCCGCACCGCGCCGACCCGCGTTGTCACGCCGCCGCACCTTCGAGTCACATCCCGAGGCGACGACGGCTACGCGCGACAGCGCCCCCGTCATCGTTCGTGTCCCCTTGATGATGGCCCAACTCCTCCTTGATCTGCGTGGTCTCGCTCGCGGCCGGGCCACGAGGGAGATATCGTGGTGCTATGCGGAGCAGAACCGAACGGCTGTTCACGTTTCGTCGCGATCGGCGGGATGCTGACGCGGCGCGGCATCGACATCACCGAGCTGCTCGGCGAATCGGGGCTACCGCTCACCGCCGCCATGCGAGCGCAACCGGGTCGCCGCATGCAGCGCGCCCGAGAGGTGCGCGAGTTGCGGGCCGTGCGACGCCGCAGCGCACGCGATAAGCGTCAGAGCCGCTTCATGGCGATCCAAGCGCCATCGCAAAATCGAGGAAGACGAAATCACCGTCGGCAACCGGCATCGTGGCGTCGTCATTTGGGACGTAGCCGAAGATGATGTTGTGCGGGTGGTCGTTGTGGTCCGTTTGGCCAACCCACGTATCGAAGGCGAGGCCCTGCGCGGCTGCTGCGGGTAGGCGCTCGCGGATCAATTCGGTGCCCGGTGGGCCCGTCTGATCTGAACGAATCGCTTGATCTGCTCCCAGGGAAACTGGCGCGGATACATGACCAACGAAACGCTGCATGCCGTTTCTTCGTCTGGTGGTCCGTTCTCGCGACGCGCCAACACCACGGGAGGCACTCGACAGCCAACCTCATATGCGAGGTCGGCGCAAATTTTCTCACGGGCCGCTCGTGCGCAACGGGGGTCGGGGTCCTTCTTGCGCGGCTTCAGGTACGCGCGCCTACGGGGCCAGCGATCGGTCATCACGAACAGGCCGCCCGCTTCTCCCTCCCGGATGTCACCGCCGAGCACGCCGGCTTGATTCGGCGTCGGAACCCAGCGGCAACCTAAGGTCACCTCGCGCCGCCAGATCGGAGCGAGTTCGATCGTAGGTGGATCCAACGCCATTCCCCGCACCGCTGGTGCCACTGCGATGGATCGCGTTCTATGCCCGTGGAAGCGATTCTCTCGACGAGATCTCTACGGGAATGTAGCCGAGGCCGGCTACCGACGACGATCCGCAATCGATCACTCGGCATAGAGGGACGAGGATAGGCAGGTCGATGCGGTTTTTCGAGGCGGCGAGCGCAGCCTTGGTTTGGCAAGAACCGAAGCGGTTGACCGAGGGCGTGCAAGGAGTGTGAGGGAGCCGACCGTCGGGAGGCATCGCCGCAGCGCGGACACTGGGTGACCTCGTCGCCGAAAACCCTGCGTACAGCGCGGCCCAATCGAGCCTGCGCGCCAGCGTCATTGCCGTGGGCGGCGGCGGGCTCGTGCTCGCGGGTTGGGCCGGGGTTGGGGGCGAAGGAACGACGCGCGAACGCCAAGCCCTGATCCCGCCGCGCCGAAGTCACACCACCCGGCGACGCGACACGGAGGTTCGCGGAGCTGATGGCGACGTTCTACAAGGCCCTCGAGAACGGGACCGGCGACCGCGCTGACGCTCTCCGCGACGCAAAGCTGAATCTACTGCGCAAGCAGCGCGGCACCAGCAAGCCGTTTCAGGCGCCGTGGCACTGGGCGAGCTTTCAGATGTACGGCGACTATCGGGCGCCGGCCGCAGTCGCAAGGTGAGCCGGCATGGACAAGGCGGAACGCGCGCCGGCAATCTTCAATGAGAACCTCCCAGCGCAAGCCCGGTTCGTTCGCCGTGCTGATCGGCGAGGTCGCGGCGCAGCGCGCGCTCGAGCAATTGTGGTCGACGATCGGCCCGCTACGCGGTGGCTCCGATCTCGACTTGGCGCTACAGCCGCTCACCGATGCCGCGAGGCGATCGTCGCGCGCGAGCGAAGCACTCGTCTCGGCGCTGTCGCACGCCGCTGGCGCCGCTGGCGCCGCCGGCGTATCCCGCGCTGGTAGATCGCTCAGCGCGCGTAGACCGCGCCGACCGTCTCCTGGGTCTGACCGTTACCCGTATCCCTCCAGACGCTCTCCTGCCACGCGCTGACGACGAGCGTCGCTCCGTCGAGCTTAACCTCACCGCCGAAGGCCGCGTACGACTTCGGCGTCGGTGCCGTGAGGCGCTCGCTCTCGCTCCACGCGGTGCCCGTGCGGTCGAACAGATAGGCGGCGCCCGAGAGGTTCGTGTACGGGAACGTCGTGTACACCGTGCCGTCGGAATCGGCGCCGACCACGATGCGGTCGCCACTGACGTCGACGGACGCTCCGAACTGCGCGTTGCGGATCGGCTCGGACGAATGCACGAGCGCCTGGCGTTGCCAGCTCGCTCCGGCGCGCACGTAGATCGTCGCGGACCCGCCGTGCTGCAAGCCGGTTGGTCCGTCGGCGCCCGGCGCGCCGACCACGAGCGTGTTGGCGTCGAGCGCGAGATCCTCGCCGAAGTTGCCGCCGTACTCCGCCGATGCTGGGTCCGGCTTCAGGCGGACGGGTGTCCAGGTGGACCCGGCGCGCGTGTAGACGTCGACGGCGCCAATCCGGCGGACGTCGTTTCCATCGCGCGGCGCAAGCGATCCGTTGAGCGAGCTGACCGCGAGCGTGTCGTGATCGAGCGCGATGCTCACCGCGAAGTAGTCGGGTGGGCTCGTCGAAGGCGAGAGCGTATCCGTCAGCGTTGCTTCCTCGCTCCAGTTCGAACCACTCCGGCGGTAGACGACCACCTGCGCGCCACCGGCGGCGGTGGCGTCATCCACTTTGGCGGCGAGCGTATCGTTCGAGAGGGCGAGGCTGCCGGCCTCGAGCTCGATGCTCTGCTGAAGCGTCCAGGTCGCGTTGCTGCGGACGAACACGTAGACGTGTTTCACGTAATCCGTCCAGGTTGCATTGGGCTTGCGCGCCGTGAAGGCGAGCGTCGCGCCGTCGAGCACGAGACCATAGCCCGCGTCGCTGTCGGCAGCATCGGGGCTCTCGAGCGTTGCTCCGAGGGTCCATGCGCTGCCCGTGCGCTCGTACATGTTGATGAGCCCGCGGCCGGCACCGGGCGCGGCGACGGCCAGCCAAGAGCCAGCCTGCGCGATCGCGACACCGAATTCGTCGCCGTCGGCGCTGGTTGTCGGCGCCAGTCGCTGGAGCGAGGACATTGCGATCCAGCCGAGTGCACCCGCGTGATCGACCAAGTGCGCGAGCGCGACCGGGCCGATATAGGGAACGGCATCGAGCTCGGCCAGCGTGGCGAAGGGCGCGTCGTCTGCCGTGCCGGCGACGGCATCCGGGCCGTTCCGCCGATCGACGAGATTCGAAGCGGCGCGGGAGGTCAAACCGACGTCATCGTCGAGCGCATCGACCGACAGCTCGTTCGCGACCCGGAGCGCACCCGCGATCTCGGCGGCCGAGAATCCGCCGTCGGCCTTGCCGTCGGCACCGATCGAATCGGCGATTCCGTCCTCCCTGTCGGTCGACAGGCCGCACCCGGAGATCAGAAGCGCGCACGTGAGAAAGCGAAGGCGATGCATCGAGGCCGGCTTGTGCAAGCCGGGATCCAGCTCGCATCACCTGTAAGCGCGCGAGATTCGACCTCCGTTACCATCGATGTGAACACGTGCTGGCAACAGTTGCCGCGCAATCAGCCGTTTGCACTGCGCGATTCCGTGGGCACCGTGGCGGTCAGTCGGCGAGTCGACCAGCGCCTTCGCCTCGATCGGCTTGCGCAGCCAGGTCGAGCAAGATCACGCTCGGTTTCACACCATGCTCGAGGAACTCCATCGCGTCGATGCCGTCGATGGCCTCGACTGTCTGGAAGCCTTGGTTCCGATGAACAAGTCGGCTTGCCGAGCCCGAACTTGCTCGCGTTCGACAACAGGTTCATCACGACCTGATCGAGTCGGATCGGATCCATGCGGCGCCGGGAAGCTGCCGGAATAGCCGCAGCATGTGTTCGTGACCCTCGCTCGATCGCTCCCTCGGGCATGATCACGACGGCGGGCGCAGATGCCAGGCGACCTGCGGCGCCCGCGGCGGCTGTTCGTCGGCCATGCAAGTGTAAGTGAAAGGGTCTGACCCTCGTTCTCAGGCTCTCGTTCCCTGGACGGTTCGGCCGGCGCGACGGGCGCGACGGGTGACATCGGTTCGGCGGGTTCGACTGGCGCGCTGGCTCAACCGGCTCGACGCACGACGACGATGACGACGCCGACCGGCACCAAGAAGTAAGCATTGCACTTCGTTCGTTCGAAGCTGGGTAGGCACACGCCCCCGCGCGCGACGTCGTGCCGGCCGATCAACGCCGCTGGGCATGGTCGCGCTTCCGTGTGGTACCGAGGCCCATGCGCACCTTGCTCGTGGGCCTTGGCCTCGTTTCGGCTTGTGGTGGCCACAGACCGCAGGAGAGCGGCCTCAAGCCATCGCTCGTCACGACCGCGGAGCAGACCGGCTACCTACGAACAGGCCGCTATGACGAGGTGGTCCGGCTGTGCCACGACTTCGCGAAGGCGTACGCCGGCGTGCATTGCGATGAGCTCGGGCGGACAGGGCAGGACCGCCCGATCGTCGCGCTGCGGATCGAGCGTCACCCACACCTGCCGGTGATCCTCGTCGAGGCGGGGATCCATGCCGGGGAGATCGAAGGGAAGGACGCCGGGTTCGTCGCGATGCGTGGGCTCCTCGACGGCACGCTGGCTCCCGGCGCGCTCGATGCCGTGTCGGTGGTGTTCGTTCCCGTGCTCAACCCGGATGGTCACGAGCGCTTCGGGCCGAACCAGCGACCGAACCAACGCGGCCCCGAGGAGGGCGGCTTCCGGACGAATGCCGCGCGGCTCAACATCAACCGCGACTTCATGAAGGCAGACACGCCCGAGATGCGCGCGATGC
>JAYVWH010000256.1:0-6593 GCA_043786265.1 Kofleriaceae bacterium
CGGCGCACGAGGATCGGCACCTCGGAGCTGCCGTCCTTCTTGCGGAACCGGATCTTCACGCCCTCGAGATCCACCGTCCTCGGCGACGCGTTGAACAGCTCGACCCACACGCCGAGCGTGTCCTCGGGGGTCTGCGGGCCGCGGAACTCCGTGATCACGAGGTCACCTGTATCGAGTGCGGGGCACTCGCCGATCGTGTCGCGCGTGCAGCTCGCACCGATGGCCATTGCCGCGACGAGCAGGACCGTCCTTCGCACCGCCCTACTGTACCTCAAAGGGTGGCATGCTCGGGGTGCATGAGCGTTCCGGGCGGCCCTCCAATGATGCAACAACCGCATCAACCGATGAACGCGCCGGTCCCTGCGGCGACTCGCCCCACGGACGAGATCGTCATGATGCTCGGCATGATCGCCGGCTTCGCATCGGTCGGACTCGCCGGCTGGTACGGCATCGCGACGCTCACCGGCAAGAAGGACAAGCTGCCCGCCGCCAAGATCGGTCAGGTAGCGTTCGGCCTCGCAACGTTCTCGTTCGTGTAGTCAGCGCGTCGAGATGTAGAGGTCTTTGGTGCCCGCGGCGTTGCTAGCGAACACGAACACGCGCTGGTCACCCGACGCCCACGGATCCTCTTCGCTCGAGGTCGTCGTGTTGAAATCGAGCATCTTCGTCGGGTTTGCCCATGCACCAGCGGCCGTCGTGCGCGTGGCCTCGAACAGATCGAACTGATTGTCGCGGTTGGACTGGAAGTAGACGTGGAGGCAATCGGGGGACAGCTGGGCGCCCTGCTCGGCGAAGGCGGTGTTGAACGCCGTGATCGCAGTCGTCGCGCCGCCGCTGATCGTGCCCTCGAACATGTCCTGACCATTGCCCCCGCCATCGCGGCTGACGATCGCGTAGCCCGTGCTGCAGACGTCGGCCCACTTCTCGTATGCTACGGTGTTGAGCGAGGTCACCGCACTCGGTGCACCCCATGGCTGGCCGACTGCGGTGCGCGTCGACTTGTAGATGTCGCCGGCGCGGCCGAAGTAGAGATCGAGATCGTTCGAGGACAGCCGCGGGCTCTCCTCCGCAGCAGTGCTGTTGAGCACACCGAGCGCGACCGGAGCGCCCCATGCGCCCATCACGGTCGTGCGCGACATCATGTAGAGGTTGTTGTTGCCGGTATCCGTGCGTTTGAAATAGATCTCGAGCTTGTTCGACGACATGGTGCAGTCGTCCTCGACGAGCGTCGCGTCGCTCGCACCCGGGACGAGCGCAGGCGTTCCCCACGCGCCGAGTGCGACCTGGCCATCAGTCGCCGCATCAAGAAACACGCTGCTGTCGGGCTGGCCGCTGCCACTGGCGTCCACCGCGCTGTGGTCGCTGAGCTCGGCCTTGCATGCCGGCAATAGCAGCAGCACGGCAGCAACGACCCCGCGACCCATGCTCCCATCATAAACGACACCGACGGTGCGTGACCGTCAAAGTATGTGCTCCCGGCACGTCCAGCCACTGGGGTGTGGTGTGGCTTTCACAGGGTCCAGAATTCACGGCCGGGCCCGAATAGGCCGTAAAATTTAACCAATCTGCCTGGTCCCGAGTTTGCTCCATGTCCCAGGCAGCAGGAGAGAACCCAATGACACTCAAGAATATACTCGCTTCGCTCGCACTCGCCGGCTCGCTCGCCGTGCTCGGCTCGGGCTGTATCGTGCGCGCGCACGGTCAGGTCGGCGGCCCGGTTGTCTACGAAGAGGTCGATGAAGAGCCGCCTCCGCCTCGCGTCGTCGTGGTCGACACGCGTCCCGGCTACATCTGGATCGAAGGCCGCTGGTCACGCGGTGGCAATCGTTGGAACTGGCAGGACGGTTACTGGGAGCACGAGCGCTCGGGCCAGGCCTGGGAGCAGGGACGCTGGGAGCGTCGGGGGCGCGGCCACGTCTGGGTCACCGGTCGCTGGCGCGCTGGCGCCAACGTCAACAACGGGAACTACGAGGGGGCACCCGAGGTTCGCGACCATCGTGGCAATGGCAACGGCAACAACGGGAATGGCAACGGCAACGGCGGGCCCGTCATCCGCGATCATCGACACTAGTCCGCGGGGCGCCAGCGATGGCGTGACGCTATAGTCCCGGCGCCATGCGAACGCTCGCGGTGCTGGGACTATTTGTTTTTGTCGGCTGCGGCAACGGCAACGCCAAGCCGGAAGGCAAGCGCGAGCCGGCGCGACCGGGCGATGCGAAGACCGCCGACGCCGATCCTGCGAAGCTCGCAGGCGAGCAACTGTACGTCACGTTCTGCGCCGCGTGCCACGGCACCGATCTCAAGGGCTACAAGTCCGACAATGCACCGTCGCTCGTGAACAAGACGTTCCTCGAGAGCGCCGACGACGAGTACATCAAGCGCTCGATCGCGGCGGGACGTCCTGGAACGTCGATGGCGCCGTACTCCGCGAAGGTCGGCGGGCCGCTCGACGAGGCAGCGCTCGATCGTCTCGTCGCGTACATCCGCGCGCAGGGTCCTGCGTCCGGCCCGTTGCTCGCAGTGGGACCGGGCGATGCTGCCGCCGGCGAGGCCACCTACAACGTGCACTGCATCAAGTGCCATGGCGACGCGAGCACGCGCAGCAGTGCCGTGCACCTCGCGAACCCGATGTTCCTCGCGACCGCGAGCGATCCGTTCCTGCGCCACGCGATCGTCAACGGCCGGCCGGGCACGCCGATGGAGGCGTTCGGCACCAAGCTCAAACCGGCCGAGATCGACAACCTCGTCGCGTTCGTGCGCAGCTACAAGAAGGCAGCGCCGGATGCCGCGCTGCTGCCGCCACCGACGGGCGTCGAGCCGGTCGTGATCAACCCCAAGGGCAAGGCGCCCGTGTGGGCCAAGCTCAAGCGCGATCCGGGCAGCGATGTCGATCGCTACGTGCCCGTTGAAGAGGTCAACAAGGCGCTCAAGGAGAAGCGCCGCATGGTGATCATCGATGCGCGGCCGGCGTCCGACTGGATGCGCGTGCACGTCGAGGGCGCGGTCTCGATCCCGTATCACGACCTGACGCGCCTCAAGGAGATCCCCGAGGACGTGTGGGCGATCGCGTACTGCGCGTGCCCGCACCACCTCTCGGGCGACGTGGTCAACGCGCTGATCGCCGCCGGTCACAAGAAGGCGCTCGTCCTCGACGAGGGCATCCTCGAGTGGCACCGCCGCGGCTATCCCGTGACTGCCGCGCCCGGCGTCGAGCCGCCTCCCAAGGAGGGCGGCGTGCAAGTGCAGAAGCTGCCCTGACTACCGTCGAGTCTGCGACGGCGTGCGACACGTGCGACGCGGTTACGAAAGCTTTGCGGCGAGCGCTTCGTCGGCGAGCTGCTCGAAGCTCATCGCCTGGGCTCGAACCAGCTCGGCCTGCGTGAACAGGATGCGCGCGGCTCGATCCTCGGCGCCGAGTGCCCGCAACAACACTGGGCCGAGCAGCTTGCCGAGCACCGGGTGGTTGTAAGCGTTCTGCGCGCCGATCATGAACTTCGACCACGGCGTGCGCGCCACGCTCTGCTTGCGCAGGACCAGCTGGATCCGCTTGAACGCCTCCTGTAGCCGCTTCCCGCTCGGATCCGTGCGATCCATCGGCGCGATGAACACCTGCTGCAGGAACGGCTTGGCGTGCCACATCATCGTCACGAGCGCGCGGACGCCGCCGAGGAATTCGCGCGGCCCTGGCCACGGCCGTGCGCGAATGGCGGCGAGGTGCGCGTCGGACGTGTAGACCTCGGTCATGTGAAAATCGATCGCGATGTGGCGCGATTCGTCGCGGTTGATCAGGTGCATCGCCTGGTGGCTCATCTCGTCGGCGACGTAGTCGTCGAGGGAGCGGAGCAGGGCGACATCGAGGATCAGCTCGCCGGCCGTGATGTACGCGTTCGCGATCTCGGGCGACGCATTCTCGACGAGCTCGAGGAAGTGCGGCCGGAACGAGGTGAGCGACTCGCTCTCGCTGTACTCGCGGTAGTGGTGGACGTCGTAGTGCGCGGACAGCCGCGCTGCGACCTCGGCGTGCCGCTTCTCGTCGGCGACGAACGTCGAGAAGATCTTCTGGAGCGTCGGTTCCTGCGTCTTTTTGCGCTGGACCTCGAACAGTGCGCCGGCGAGACGCTCGATGCCGGCCATGTCCTTGAAGTACTGGACGACTGCCTCTTCCTTGTCGCGCGGCAGCTGCGGCGGTGGCACCGACCAATCGAGGTCGTCGATTGACCACTGATCGCGTACGCATTTGTCGAGCATGCGCGCGAGGTCCATGCCCGAGACTGTAACATCCTCGACCGCGTGCGGATCAGGTGGAGTTTCCTACTACTCGTGCTCGTCGCCGCCGGAGCGTGCGGTGGGGACACGATCGGCACACTCGCGCTGATCAAGCAGCGTGGCGTACTCACGTGGGGCGCGGACCTGCAGGGCGGCGAGCCGTACGTCTACGAGGATCCGGGGAATCCGAGCACCGTCATCGGATTCGAGGTCGACATCGCGAATGCGATCGCGCGGCGGCTCGGCGTGAAGGCGAAGTTCGTCCAGTACGCGTGGTCGAACCTGGTGCCGTCGCTCGAGCGTGGCGACTTCGACATCGTGATGAACGGGCTCGAGGCGACCACCGAGCGCCAGCAACGGATCTTGTTGTCACAGCCGTACTTCATCTACGCGGAGACGCTCAGCGTCCGCGTGGGCAGTGCGTACACGTCCCTCGCGGATCTCAAGGGCAAGCGGGTCGGCACGCTGAACCAGACGTACGCGCACGATCTGCTGCGCGCGCAGCCGCTCGAGGCCGTGCTCTACGAAGGCAACGAGGAGCCGTATATCGATCTCGAGCAAGGCCGAACCGAGGCCGTGCTGCTCGATAACATCATCGCCGACCGATACGGCTGCGTGTCGACGCGGCCCAAGGTGAAGTGCGTGCCCGGCGATATCGCACGCGGTACGTACGTCATCGGCATCCGGCGCGGTGACGACGACCTGAAAGCCGCGATCGACGGCGCGCTAGCGGATATGCGCAAGGATGGCGAGCTCGAGCAGATCCTGCGCCAGGCGAACCTGTGGGACGCGAGGCAGTCCGAGGCGCCGCCGCAGATCGCCGCTGACACGACGGTACGTAAGCGGGTCTTCGACGGCGACATGGTGTGGCAGTTTCTCGAGGCGGCGCTCGTCACGCTCAAGCTGTCCCTGCTCGCGTTCTTGCTCGCCGTACCGATCGGTCTCGTGCTCGCCATCGCGCGCGTGTACGGCGGCGGGATCAGCTCGACGCTCGCTCGCGTCTACATCGAGGTGTTCCGCGGCACGCCAGTGCTGCTGCAGCTGTTTGTCCTCTACTACGGCCTCGCGCCGTACTACTCGTTCTCTCCGGTGACCGCGGCGGTACTCGGGCTCGGGCTCAATTACGGCGCATATGAGGCGGAGGTCTATCGCGGTGCGCTGCTCGCGATCCCGCGCGGGCAAACCGAGGCGGCGAAGGCGCTCGGTATGGCGCCGGCGCAGACGCTGCGGCACGTCCTGCTGCCACAGGCGCTGCGGCTCGCGCTGCCGCCGATGACAAATGACTTCGTCTCGCTCCTCAAGGACAGCTCGCTGGTCAGCGTGATCACGGTGATCGAGCTCACCAAGCGCATGACGATCGCAGCGGTCGACATGCGCGGCTGGCTCGTCCCGGGCCTCGCGTGCGCGGCGATGTACCTCGCGCTGTCGTTCCCGCTGTCAGAGCTCGCACGGCGACTGGAGAGGAGGTTGGCGCGTGATCAGCGTCCGCAAACTCTCTAAGAGTCACGGCGAGCGTGTCGTGCTCGCCGAGGTCAGCGCCGAGGTGACCAAAGGGGAGACGATCGCGATCGTCGGCCCGTCGGGCGGCGGCAAGTCGACGCTGCTGCGCTGCCTCAACTACCTCGAGCACTTCGACGGTGGCGAGATCGACATCGCCGGTGTGGCGCTGCGTCCCGGAATGGGGGCGCGCCACCGCGACATCCTGCGCGGCCTGCGCGTCAAGGTCGGCATGGTGTTCCAGCAATTCAATCTGTTCCCGCACCTGTCGGCGCTGCAGAACATCACGCTGGCGCCGCAGGTCGTGCGCGGGGACGAGGCAGAAACCAGCCGCAAGCGGGGCCTCGAGCTGCTGGAGCGCGTGGGCCTTGGTGACCGCGGCGCGTCTTACCCACACGAGCTCTCGGGCGGTCAGCAGCAGCGTGTCGCGATCGCGCGGGCCCTCGCACTGCGTCCCGATGTCCTGCTGTTCGACGAACCGACGAGCGCTCTCGATCCCGAGATGCGCGACGAGGTGATGGGCGTGATCAAGGATCTCCGCGCCGGTGGCATGACGATGCTGGTCGTCACGCACGAGATGCAGTTCGCGCACGACATCGCGACGCGCGTGTGGGTGATCGACAAGGGTACGATCGCCGAGGACGGCCCGCCATCGCAGGTCGTCGACGCTCCGCAGAGCGACGTCGCACGTGAGTTCTTCGGGCGGCTGCGCAAGTGGCGCTAACTCTGATCCCAGGCCTCGACGAGGAGCCACTCGTCGTCGGCACATGCCTGCGCCGCCGCACGCTCGTTCTCCCTCGGTTTATGCGCAAGCAGATACGGCACGACGT
>JAYVWH010000257.1:0-9014 GCA_043786265.1 Kofleriaceae bacterium
GGAAGCGGAGGAAGCGGCGGCCGGGCGCACCGTGGACGGCGCAGCCGCAGCCGGCTTACGTGAGGCGAGCGCGCTCATGGACTGAGTGGCAACGCGGGAATCTACGGACGTGATGGCCGGCGCGGTGCCGGTGGCCATCGCGCGCAGTGTGTAGCGGCCAGGCGAGCTACGAACGAAGAGCGATACCTCGCCCTTCCTTTTGATGTCCATGGAGAGGTCACGCGCGACGACTGTGTCGGGCGTTTTGGACTTGCTCGGCAACCGCACCCCCGCACGTTCCACGATCTCGCGAACCGACATCGGAACACCGGTCTCGCGAAGGATCTCCTCAACCACAGCAAGCGTATTCATGACCTCGTGCCTCCAAAATTTCGAGCTGGACCGTCGAAGCGAGGGCCATCCTAGCTCTGCCCGTGTCCGGAACCAGTCTTGACATGGTTTTTTTTTTGGAGACGTCACAGATGCGTGAGTGTTAGCGGGTTAGACGGACTGCGTTCAAGGTTGAATTTTCCAGCCTTCTCGGTCCGTCATATTGCGTACGCCGAACAAACGAGCGAATGCTGACCCGGGGCGCTTGGCCTCACCATTGCGAGGGGAAACATGTCGATTGGAATTGTCGAGCTGATCACGCTGCTGATGGGTATCTCCGGCTTTAGCGTCGGAACGAACCCGAATGCTCCAACACCGCAAGCGGCTCTCGAGTACGCGATGGCCGACGGCGATCTCGTCGCGTACGCCGACATTGGCGCGATCGTGCCCGGTAACTACAAGGTTCTGACGAACCTCGAGAACCAGCCACAGATCAAGGCGTCGCCCGAGCTCGCGAAGGCCGTGCGCAAGATGGTCGCCGAAATCGAAGGCCCACGTGGCCTCGCGAAGGGCATGACCGGTATCGACCTCGCGACCGACATCTCGGATGTCACCGCGTCGTTCAAGATGGTGGCAAATCACGAAGACCCGGACGTTGTCGTGGCAGTCCACGGCAAGTTCACGGCGGCAACGATCGAGAAGGTCGCCAAGATGGCGAGCAAGCAGTCGGTCAAGGTCGGCACCGCGGTCTGGTTCGACAGCGGTGATGGCAACGCAGTCGGCGTGAAGAACGGCGTGCTCGTGGCCGGCACCACGGCGCTGGTCAAGGAGCGCATGGCGGACACCTGGAAGGCGCCTGCACTCACCGCGGGCACGAACCTGGGCAACGCGGTTGACGTGCTGAACGGCAAGCCGGTGGTCGCGATCGTGATCGGCCTGTCGGCCGCTGCGCGCACCCAGGCGCTCGCGATGCACAAAGGACAGAACTTCTTCACCGACCTCCTCAAGCGTCACAAGCTGTGGTCGTTCTCGATCCACAAGGACGGCCTCGCATGGTCGTGGATCGACAGCTCCAAGGCGGGCCTCGACAACATGGCGCAGATCTCCGACGGGATGATCGACATCATGCGCGCTGCGCAAATCGCCCCGCGCGGGTTTGCCAAGATCCTCCTCGGCGCGATCGACTCCTACAAAGGAACCGACAAGCAGATCGACGACATCATCAAGCACAAGGCCGACCTCATGAAGATCGTCGAGACGTACACCGGCGATGGTCAGTTCAAGGCACAGGTCGACAAGGACCCGAAGTCGTTCAAGCTTTCGGTGCGCCTCACCGGCAAGAGCCTGAGCGAAGTGGTGCCGCTTGGCGGCCTGCTCCCGGTGGCTGCGCTCGGCTTTGTGATGGAGCGCTCGGCTGGTGAGAAAGACGCAACCGGGGTGGTGCCACCACCTCTCCCGCCACCTGCGAAAAAGCAGGGTAATGCATCCAAACACCCGTGATGTAGTTCTCTGTAAGGTGTTTAGATAGTTGAAGAAATCAGCACCTGTTACTAGCCCGATGCCGTGCCCATAATTACATTGGAAGAATGGGACGCTTCGTTGCTGGTGCTCTTCTCCTTCTGGGTGCGTGCGGTGACAACATGGTCGATGGTCCCGGCAATTTGCCGGACGATCAGGCCCCGGCCGGCGATACCGGCATGGTGACCCCGCGCTACCAGCCGCAGGTGTGTGGCGTGATGGCATGGGACCCGAACATTGGTCTTGACGCTGCGCAGGACGTCTCGGTGGCCGCACGGCCCGCCGGTGGCGCGACGTTCTTTTCGGCGCCGATCGCCGGCGGCACGCTGACGGGCTTCCAGCTCGACCCGCGCATGCACATGGAAAGTCCGACGCCAGCGAAGCTGCCGATCACGAACGCCGCGTTCAGCGACGTGACGGTCTCGTACCTCCAGGACCGTCCAGTGTCGACGGCACTCGCCGACGGCGCCGTCTACGTCCACATGCTGGACGCCCAGCTTCAGAACCCTGAGTACATCACCAAGCTGCCGGCGACCGCGATCGCCGATCCGACGTTCTTTTATGCGCAGGGCAACCTCGTGATGCCCGTCGGTACGAAAGACGGTCTCGTCATGCACCGCTTCGTCGACGAGTCGCTCGAGCCGCTCGACAGCAAGCTGTTCATGGCGACCAAGCCGGTCACTGCGGTGACCTCGGCGCAGCTCGGCACGGCGATGATGACTGCGTATTCGACCGAGACCGAGTGTTACCTCATGGTCAACACGACCTTCGAACCGGGTGCGAGCGCCCGTGTCGACCGTCCGTGCCCGTCGCCGCGCCTCTCGGTCGATCAGTCGACGGGTGACGCGATCCTGCTGTTCGACAGCACCGACGGCATCCGCATGATGCCGATCCACATCACGATGTTCGGTGGCGATGCACCCGTGATCCGCACGGGCGCGACCGCCCCGCGCACCGTGTTCGACGGCACTCGCTTCTGGCTGAGCTACCTCGATGACCGCGGCGACGTGATCGTCGGCTTCCTCGACGAGCACAACAAGCCGATCACGATGTCGCTCGGTGCACCGCAGCCCGAGCGTGGCGCCTACGAGCTCGTGATGCTCAACGGCTCGCCGACCGTGTTCTCGATGGATGACAGCGGCTACACGGCGTACAACATGTGCGTTAACACGATCGGCGAGTAGTCCTCGTCGAGACCGTGACTGCCGCGCGCCCTCCGGGGCGCGTTGTTCGTTTCGGGTCGCAGGCTCTAGGCGCCGAGCTCGGCCGGACGGAGCTCGCGAACCAGCTCGCGGATCTGCGTGATGTCTTCGGGCTCGGGGGCAAGCTCGGCGTCGAAGTCGATCGAGACCTCGATGATCATGTCGTCGTCGATAGGCGCCGGGTGGGGTGAGGGGAAAACCTCGCGGTCCGAGCGGCGCTCACCGACGCGGCGCTCGTAGACGAACACGCGGCCATCGGCCTTGCCCCAGCGCCGGTCGCGCAAGCGGCGCTCGCGCGACACGGCTTCCTTGAGCGCGAAGATCGTCTTGGGCATCGGATCGAGTGAGCATAGGATCCCGGCGCAGTTGAAGCACATCGGCTTCCACGCACCGAACAGCTCGACCGTCTTCAGAAAGCGTCGGCGCTTCTCGGGACATGTCGTGCACCGGGCTCCGATCCCGACCGGACGCTGCTCCACCCAACGCTCGTAGCACCCCCAGCACCGGCCGCGACGAAGCTCGGTAACCTGAGCACGGCAGACTTCGCAAACGCAGGGTGGGAGACTCACCCATCCGTCGTAGGGCGAGCCCGGGCGAGGGGCAAATTTTCAGCAAATGGTGCGTCGCAACCACGCGAAGTGCCGCGTAGGCTGATGCCGTGCCGTCGACGCGCGCACTGATTCACGCACCGTGGTCGGCCTCGAAGGTCGGGACCGCGCTGCGTTGCCCGCGTCTGTTTCACTTCAAGTACATCAGCAAGGTCAAAGAGCCCGAGGTCATGCCGGAGGCGCGGATCGGCAAGGCGATCCACAAGGTGCTCGAGCTCGTGCTGCAGGGCAACGCGATCGAGGAGGCGACGCAGACGGTCCGCGCCGCGCTCCCCAACGAGACCGAGCAGGCCCGCTTCGACAAGATCGGCGCCAACATCGCCCCGTTCGCGTCGCGGATCTCGGAGTTCAAGCGCCGGCGCCGGGTCGCACGCCAGCTGGTCGAGTACTCGCTCGCGGTGCGCGAGGACATGTCGACGACGCAGTTCTACGCCGGCGACGCCTACTACCGCGGCGTGCTCGACCTCGGCTACATCTTCGAGGACGACTCGATCGCGCTCGTCGATCACAAGACCGGTGCGCGAATCCCAGGAAGCTCGATCACCGATCAGCTCGAGGGCTATGCCGTGCTGGCCGCCTCCGCGTTCAAGCACGTGCGCTCGTTCTGGCTCGGCCTGCACTGGGTCGCGGAGCGCGCTGTCGAATGGAGCAAGCCGGTGCCGTCGCGCGTGATCGTCGACGATCTGATGCCGGACCTGCTCGACAACATCGAGGCGGCCGCGCTCGCAGTGTCCGATGGACCGCGCGCAAATCCCGGGACCTACTGCGATCGCTGCAGCTATCGGGACCTGTGCCCGGCCAGCAAGGAGCACCGCTACGAGCCCGTCGAGTATTACGAGGACGACGAGGACTAGTTCGGTGCGCGGCTTCGCCGCGTCATTCTTCCCTGCCTCGGCCTCACCCCGTAGAGCCCGGATCATTTTGGAGATGGGCTCTAGGCAGCGCCGACCGGAAGCTCGACGGCGAGCTCGAGGCCCTCGCGCCCCGGTGACAGCGACGCGTCGCCGCCGGCGGCTTTCGCAACGCCCGCGACGACGTGCAGCAGCGAGTGGGGCTCGAACATATGCGCGAGCTCGCCATCTGCCATGTGATGGCGATCGTCGAAGCGCAGCAGCTCGACCCAGCGACGATTCCGGATCTTGCGCTCGCGCAGCAGCAGCGTGAGGCGCTCGGCCGGCGCAGCATCGAGCACGGCCGCGAGTACCATCGCTTCGATCTCGTCGGCGGTCGCGTAGGTACGCACCGTCTCGGGTAGCTCGACGCGCAGCTCGATCGGTGGCACGACGGCCGGTTGGACGAGCTCCACCGCAGCGCGAACGGCGGTGGCGAATGCAGGGCCGAGGGCCTCACGGTCACCGGGCCGAGCAGCAGCGAACATCTGGGCGAGCACGCGGCTGACCGCATCGGCGGCTGCACTCATGTCCGTCAGCAGGTCGTCGACCTCGAGCCGCGGTGCCATCGTGACGGACTTGGCGGCCTGACTGTAGCCGCTGTGCGAGGCGCTCGTGCCGTGGGACGAAGCGCCGCTTCCGGCCACTGACGACCACGCGTTCATCGCGGCCAGTCCGGCCGAGGCCACACCACGCGCCAGTGCGCCGTCGTATGCGGCGGAGAACGGGGCGTGTTGAGCAGACGAAGACAGCCTGCGCGCGAGCTCGTGCGCGGACAGCTTCACGATCTGCACCTGATTGCCGAGCTCGTGTGAGAAGCCCTTCATCAACGCCGCCGCGATGCGGGCCTGTTCTTCCCGAGCGAGCAGGTGCTCGACGCGTCGGATCCGTTCGACCACTCGCAGGCGTGCTTCGAGCATCCCCGCGGTTTCGTTCGCTGCCACACCTATAGCTTGGCTCATTCCCCGCGTCCTGGCCCGCGCCAACGCAACACGCGTGAGGGCCAAGGAGGGAGCCCGTCCTCACGTTTTTTCGAGGCGGACCGAGCGGTCAGCTTCGCCAGCATCCGGAGCTTCGCGACGAGATCCTCGGGGGCCTTGGTAGGAGCGGCGCCCGCAGAGATGGGGTGAGCGACGGTGGCCGTTCCGTCGTCAGCAAGGGTCGCGACACCCGTGAACGTGGTGTCGGGCGTGTAGATCGCGGTGCGATAGACCGCAGATGTGCCCTCGGCCAGCTCGCGCTCACGCTCGAGCAAGAACCGCGCGCCTTCTGTCGGAGTGAGCGATTCACTCATATAGGTCGTCGGGTGGCCGGACCAGCTACTCGCCGAGGTCCGCTGCAAAGCGGCTCGAGACGCTCGCCGGGTTGCCCCACTGCGACTTCTTCCACTCGACGTTCCAGGTGCGGTAGAGCCACATCGGGTCAAGGAGCATGCGGGTGGCGATGGGCGCCGAGCCCATCAGATCTTTGTGCTCGCCAGGATCCTTCTCGAGGTTCCACAGGCGCGGCGTGCCGCCACCCTTGATCTGCAGCTTCCAGTCGCCCATGCGGCCGGCGTGCATGTTCTCGTACGCCGACGAGATCGCCATGTTCGGATAGACGCCCGCACCGAACGCCAACGGCAGCAGCGAAGAACCCTGCCACTCGGCGTCCATCGGAACGCCGAGGACGTCTGCGAGGGTCGGTACGAGATCGATGCCCTCGGTCCCCACGGTGACCTTGGTCGCCGGGAACATCGGTGGGTAGTGAATCACGAGCGGCACGTGCACCACCGTCTCGCGCTGGCTGCCTGCGTGGCCGACGCGATCGCCGTCCTCCCACTGCTCGTCGCCGTGATCGGCGGTCACGATGATCATCGTGCTCTCGTAGATGCCCCAGCCCTGGAGCTTCTCGATCAGCTTGCCGATGAGGTCGTCCTGGTAGCTGACGTTGGAGTCGTAGATCGCGCGGATGTGGTTCTTTTCCTTGTCCGTGAGGTTCTTGCCGAAGCCGCCCTTGCCGTCGTCGCCGTACTGCGTCTCGTACTTGCCCTTGTAGCCGGCGTCGTACTTTTCCATCCACGGCGACTTCGCGCGCCACGTGACGTGGGTGTCGATCATGCCGAGGTAGAGGAACCACGGCTGGTCCTTCTTCGGTGTGATGAACGCCATGCCCTTCTCGAAGACATCAGCACCCTTGAGGCCGAGGCTCTTCTCGATGTGATTGACGAACTGGTCCCAGTGATTACCGAAGCCGCGCGACGGGCGGATGTAGCCGTTGGCCGACACGCCGGCGGCGTACTTACCTGCCTTCTTCGCGACCTCGTCGATCGTCATGAACGAGTCGGGAATGTGGTCCTTCATCTCCTTCGCCTTGTGCTTGGCGAGGTACGCGGAGGTCCACATCGACGCGTGGGAGACCTGCGACTCGTTGCCCTGCACGTAGTTGTGCATGAACACGGTCGAGGTCTCGGCGAGCTTCTCCCAGTTCGGGACATCGGGACGCGCTTTGGGCTCGAAGACCTTGATGCGATCGGCGCGCAGCGAATCCATGATCACGAACACGATGTGCTTGGGCGGCTCGCCGCGCTTGACCACCGCTGGAGCGCCCGCGACAACGAGGTCGGCCTTGGTGATCGCGGCCTCGGGACAGCCGGTGGCCGTGAAGTCGATGCGAGCGGCCTTGCCCGAGAGCGCTGCGAGATCGAGCGCGGCGCCCGTACCGGACAGCTTGCCGTCGACCGTGTTGCCGTCCTCGCCCGTGACGAGCACGTCGAGGGTGCAGTTGCCGTCGGTGAGATCGGCGGTGAGCTTGGCTTTGTCGGGGATCGCCGCGAACCAGGTCATGCCCGCGTCCTGCGGGATCGTGAGCGCTTTGGTGCCGGAGTTGTAGAAGCGAATCGAGCCGTCGGCGCCGACGGGCTTCTCGCTGCCGACCTGCACCCACGCAATTTCGGTGCCCGAGCCGGCGAAGATCGCGATCGAGTTCTCGCCTTCGACGAGCTGGCCGTCGGGGACCTTGAGCTCGATCGTCGACCAGCCTTCTGATAGCTGACCGTTGAGATCCTTGTTCTCGTTGACTCGGATCGAGACCGCACCTGATTTCTGCTTGAACGCGCGAATGCGCAGCGTGCCGCGATTGGCTTGCTTGCCCGTGAGCGGGACGAACACGGTGCCGCTCTTGTTCGTCATGCGAGCGACCTTGATCTCGCCTTCGCTCTGACGAATCTCCCAGGTCCGCTTCGTGCTGTGCATCATGTTGCCAAAGCGCGTGTACTTGGCGAAGCCGGCCGAGCCGGCCGGAATCAGCACGCCCCCGCCGCGGATCAGGTGCGCCGACAGCCGGCTGTCGACGAGCGAGTACACCGAATACTCGGGTCCGCGCGCCGCGGCCTTGACCGGTTCCTTGGCAGGCTTGGCCACCGCGGGCGTGCCGCCGGCCGAGCCAGACCCGGGGGCCGGGTTCGAAGCCTCCGCGGTGGACTCGGGAGCGGGCTTGGACTTGCCGCAACCAGTGAGGGCCACGGCGGCGGCGAGAACGAACGTATGATGGCGGGTCATCAAGCCCGTCGGTATCGCAGAAATGGCGTCAGGTCCAGTCGGCGGCTATCTCAGCAGCGTCGACGGTGGTGATGGCGGGCGACGGTGGCTGGGAGGCACCTCCGGTGGGGGTCAGAGAATCCGCCATGCGTGGGAATAGACATTCGCACGCGTGCCACGAACGAACCCTGCAAGGGCGACGTTGAAGCGCTCGGCCAGCTCGACCGCGAGCGAGCTCGGGGCAGAGACGCTGGCGACGATCGGGACGCCGAACATGATCGCTTTCTGGACCAGCTCGTAGCCCGCGCGACCGCTCAGGAGCAGCACGTGGATGCCCGCATCGAGCTTGCGGCCGAGCGCCCAGCCGATCAGCTTGTCGACCGCGTTGTGCCGGCCAACATCCTCGCGGAGGCCGACCAGGTCGCCGTGGGTGGTGAACAGCGCCGCGGCGTGAAGGCCACCGGTGTCCGCGAACACCTGTTGCGCGGCGCGCAGCCGGTCGGGCATCTCGGCGAGGGTGCGGTGGTCGAGCGTCGTGTCGGCACTGACCGAGCGCGCACGCATCTCGAGGTCAGCGATCGCGACGCGTCCGCACACGCCGCAGGCCGCGCTCGCCAGTAGCCCGCGCCCCGCGAACGCGCTCGCATCGATCTCGATCTCGATCGCATCCTGATCGATCTGCTCGATCAGCGGCGCGCCGAGGGATTCCGCATGGAGCAGACCGGTGACGAGCTCGATGTCATGTCCAGGCGTCCGCATGATCGTTGCCACGGGGATGCCGCGGGCGCGCAACTGCAACGGCGCTTCGACGACAACGCTATCGGTGTCCGAACTACGGACATCGGCATCGATGCGCTCGACGGAGATCCGGCGCGTGGACGTCATGGTCACCTTGTACCGTGCCTCCTCACAGGCAGGTAGCCCATGGCCACACGTACCAGCGTCATTCCCACCGAACGAGTCCAGTCG
>JAYVWH010000258.1:0-2202 GCA_043786265.1 Kofleriaceae bacterium
CAGGCGACGCCGGCGGTCTGCGCAACGCAGCACTCGCCCTGGTCTTAGGGCTCGTACAGGAATTAGCGAACCGGTTTCGCAGGCCTTCATCCTCGGAGATCCAGCCGAAACCGGATCCCTTATTGTTCGACGAGCCCTTAGCGTCGCGCGAGCGCTCGAACCATGCATTGATCGCTCGGCTCCAGTGGCCACGGGTACCCGGAGGCACTGCTAGCTGCTCAGCGTGGTGGACGCGTACTGGTCGCTCGGCTTCGTATTCAATGACCGATGCGGTCGCCGGCGAGCCGGGCGGCGAGGGATGCGTGCAGCACCTTGATCGCGAACGCCCGCCCGACATCGGCGTGGCGCGACTTCGGTCCAACTTCCTGGTCGCGATCGAACCGCTTTTCGGTGAGCTGCAGCGCCTTACTGCGGAGAAGCGGCTACGTTGATCGCCGACCGTCAGCCGTCTTCGGGCTTGGGTGTCGTCGCCGAGCGCCCAATGCGGTGGAAGAGGATCGCTCCGTGATTCAGCGACTACTGGCGATATACGTCATCTGCGATCACGTCCTCGATCGCGGGCGCGAGTAGCGCGAGTGCGCCGTCGAGATCGCCGGCCATCGCAAGACGCAGGCTGGCGACATCGATCCGTGGCTCTGGAGTCATCATCGTCGAACGAAGGGATCAGTACGGAGCGCCGCCGCTGTTACCGCCGGGGCCGTACTCGCACAGCACGACGCCCTGGTACTGCAGCCCGTTGCACGTGACGTTCGCGCAGCCGAGGTTGACGCTCGTGCGCCACACGACCTGCGTGTAGTGACCGCACACGCCGCTGCACCCGTTGGGGTACGTGAAGTTTGCCTTCTCCTGCGCCCACACCTGCACTGCCTGCGTGGCGCTCGCCATCGCGCCGCCCGATGCGAAGATGTTCTCGCCGACGTAGGTGTAGCCACTCGTGTTCGAGCGATAGGCGCTCGAGCTGTGATCGACGAGGCCGTTGCCGTCCATGTCGACACACATCTCTGCCCACGCCTTTGCGTGATCGGCGAGCGTCGAGTCCCACACCATCGGTGGTAGTGCACCGCCCGCGACACCGCTGGTGTCGACCATCGCGCGCACCTCGTTGTGCGCGAGCGTGATGCCCATCAGGTTCGCCGGTTCACCCACTCCGCCCGGTGCATCGGCGCGATTGTTGTTGGCGTCGGAGGCGCCGCTTGCGCCGTCATCT
The DNA here is from genome assembly GCA_043786265.1 of Kofleriaceae bacterium. Taxonomy (GTDB): domain Bacteria; phylum Myxococcota_A; class Polyangia; order Haliangiales; family Haliangiaceae; genus JABFXX01. The sequence goes on from JAYVWH010000258.1 coordinate 1,208, forward strand.
CCACCACATGCGCAGAGCAGCGCGAACGCCAAGGCGATCCCCTTCATCACGACTACGATATCGTGTTAAGAGCCCGCCCGGAGGATCAAACCGACAGACGACTCAAGCAACAGCTCCGACGGATGCAGGGAAGCTCGTGATAATCGAGCACAGCCCCCGCTACTGTAACCGGGGACGACGCGGCACGGCATGTGCCAGCCACTGGGTAACTGGGAAGGCGCCGCGAAGGACGAACCGGAAGTCAGGACACCTCTCCGTCGCGACCTCGGGACGGAGGAATGACACTACGTGTATCCATAGCCTTGTTGCTGCTCGCGCGCTTTGCGTGGGCCGATGGCGTTGCAGACCCCGCCGAGATCGTCGGCGACGGGGAGACGATCATCATCATCGATCGCGCGCCCGTACTCGATGCGGCGCCCGCTGTGCGTGATCGAGATCGCGCCCTCGGCGATGCGCCATTTGTCACGATCGTTCACAGCGACGATCATCCCGCGACGACCTCGGTCGCCGATGCGCTCGGTGCGACGGCGGGGGTGCAATCGCGATCGCTCGGGGGCCTCGGCGCGTACGAATCGATCAGCGTGCGCGGAACGTCGCCCGGACAAACGAGCGTGCTCGTCGACGGCGTTCCGCTCGCGCGCCTTGCCGCGGTGACGAGTGACCTCGGCCGGTTCACGCTCGATGCGTTCGGCGAGGTCGAGCTGTATCGCGGCGCGGTGCCGATCGAGCTCGGCGGTGCCGGCGTCGGTGGTGCACTCAATCTCGTGACACGACTCGGACGCGGCGACCACGGCGAGCGCGTCCGGGCGTCGGCAGGCGCGGGCTCGTTCGGTTCGCAGCACCTGCGGCTCCACTACGGTGACGAGCACCGCAAGGGCACGCTGCTGTCGTCGGTCAACGCGGGATATCAAGCCGCGACCGGCGACTATTCGTTCTTCTCCGACAACGGCACGCCGCTCAACACGCGCGACGACGCGTACCAGGAGCGACACAAC
>JAYVWH010000259.1:0-2039 GCA_043786265.1 Kofleriaceae bacterium
CACGCCGCGCATCATGGCCTCGGCGTACGTGTTGGGGCAATAACTCGGACACTCCGCATGGAAGGCGAGCTCGAGTCGTGGCTACGCTGCACGCTCGAAGCGTATCGGAGTCACCGTCGCGGGTGTTGTCAAATCCACGTGCTCTGGCTGTAGCCATCGGGCATCGGTCGAAACGCCGCGCCGGGTCGCTGTTCGTAGACGCTGCCCGCTCGCACCGACCTGTGCTCGTGAACATTCCGTGCCGATGATCAGGCCCCGTCGGTTCACGGACTTGCTCCGCCGCGTGTCCGAATACCGGACGCCATGGCGAGTCGGCCCGCCGGCAACTTGTGCGGTGCCTTCGTCTCGGCCGCGAAGACGGTGCAGCCGTCTCGTATGCTGGGAACCGATCCATGACGAACGACGAGGTCTATTTCGACGACGTCGCCCTCGCCGCGCAGCGGATCGCTAGTCGCGCTCGCCGAGGCAAACAATCCCGACAGTCCGCCGCCTCCTCCTGCAGCGCCGACCCCGTTACCGCCTTGGGTCAGCGGCTATCCGCTGATGCGCCTGGTGGTGTTGATGGCAGTCCGCTCGCACCTCTTGGCGGGAGCTTGTTTTGGACCGTATGCCGTCGACGAGCGTAGCTACGCTGCATCGCTGTGGGCCTCAGTTCCTGACCGCTCCTTGGTCCTCATCGACCGCCACTATCTCCAGGCCAATGTGCTGGTGCCGTTGATGTCGACCGGCTCCGAGCGGCCTTGGATGACCCGCGCGAAATCGAACACGAAGTTCAGCGTGATCCGACGCCTCGGGGGCGGCGATGAGCTCAAGGTCGAGCCAACTCGTATCAGCTTCGTCGCAGCTCTTCGCTACTTCGTCGAGCAGTGGCTGTGGGCTGCGCAGACGATGACCCCGGGCGCCATTCCCAAGCGCCTATCCACCATGCGGGACCGGTTGCGTCGGTTCCTCCTCCCGCCACGGCGCCCTGAACGAGTGTTTCCGCGTGCCGTGAAGATCAAGATGAGCAACTACGCCCGCAAACTTCCAAAATCCTCGTCGGGGAACCGCGCAAAGTGAGCGGCATGTGCGCCAGGCCAAGCCTGGGAGAGGGGAATGGATGAAGAACTGAAACCTCTCGATCGAACCTTGCAGCGTTTCAACCGCTGCCCGGGAAAGGTGGCCACCACCCGGAACCGAGTGTTGCGTGGTGATCGGGAGACCGACGCTGCGAAGCGTACACAGGGAGTGCATGCTGCGTGATCGAGCCTCGAAAGCACAATCGTTGGGAGCGTCCGCCGTATGCTAATGCGGACGCAGCACCGACGCGCGTCGTCTATGGATGCATCGGATCCCGCGGGCAAGTCGGTCTACGACGCCGCGCAGGCAGTGCATGCCGCCGAGGCGCACAAGCTCACTGACAAGCATGGCCTCGCCGCCGCGCGCACACCCGGCACCCTGCACTGGCAGGGCTGCGAATGCGCGGCGAGGCGCGTGGCGTCATCGCGATCGACGACGCGCTGCCGGTCGACCGGCCCGTCGATCACCGGCGCGCATGAGCATGCGAGCGCGACAGCGGTGACCAGAGCGACGTGGCAGCGCACACGCTCACATACGCGCGAGATCGGCTACGCGTCGAGATGCTTGAGTATCAACGGCAGCGTACGAGCCGCGCAGTCGCCTGCTGAAGAATCCCTACGATCCTTGCGGTCGCGCGCTCGGTGGCCAGAGCGTCGCGTGCCGCAGCTAGCTCTGGCAATGGCAAGGCGCCGTAACCGTTGTCCGGATTTGGCCCTGTGATTAAATTCTTGTACCACGGGCGGCCGGCAACTCCGTCCTCGACGAGGAAGTCGCGCTCGACGAGCGGCAGATCGGTACACCGTGCATGCTTCGCGGCCTCGGAGAACGCATCGAGCGCTGCGTCGAGTTGAGTGCGATCAAACGACTGCGTCTTCGCGAGATCGTCGAGAGCGTTACGAATCCAGGTTGCGGTGCCAACCCAGTCAAAGGGCAGGTTCTTGGCGGTCGCCAGTCGTAGTGCACAACGCCCCATCGTCTGC
>JAYVWH010000260.1:0-2476 GCA_043786265.1 Kofleriaceae bacterium
CAGCAAGACCGCGCTTCGCACCGCCGCTATCGTACTGCGGCCGAGCCGTCACTTCCGCATGCCGAGCTGATGGATCATCTGGATCAGCTCGACGCGCGACCCCGCGCCGAGCTTGCGCATCACCGTCGATAGATGGCTGCCGATCGTCGAGCCCGCCAGGCCCAGCTCGTAACCGATCAACTTGTTCGACTTGCCGAGCGCAGCGAGATGCGCGACCGCACGTTCGCGCTGCGTCAGGGCACGCGGATCCCGCACTGCATGCTCGTTGCGTCGCGCGACGATGTAACGCCGACCACCACGCTCGTAGCGATCGACGAGTGACCAGCGGCCCGAGACGAGTGCGGTCCACGCGTCGGTCGCGCGCTCGGGATCGGTCCGGCGCAGCTTGCCGCGCGCCTTCTCGGTGCGCTGGACCGCCGCACGCAGCGCCGTACGCGCTGTCACGCTGATGCCCTCGCCCTCGGCGTGCTCGACCTTACCCGCGGGTGTCAGGACCACTTCTTCGATGGCCGTATCCTCCGCGACCGCCGCCCGCAACCGGCGACCCGCGGCGATGTGCGAATTGATCCGGGCCCACAGCCGTCGCGTGCGCAGGTCAAATGTTCGACGCACAGGCTGCGGCGAGGCGAACACCACACCGCGCTGGCCGGGCTCGAGCGTCTGCAACACGATGACGTCGACGAGTCCCGTGCGCTTGAAGTACGGTGAGATCGGAAATCCCTCGCGCACGTCACCGAGTCCGAGCTTTGAGGCGAGATCTTGAAGTCCAAGCAGACCATCGAAGTCGACGTGAAACTGCTTCGTCATCGCAGGTGCCGACGCCTGCATCTCGGCGATCCATGGAATGTCGGCGCGATCGAAGTCGAGCGCCGCCGCGTCGTCGTACCACTGCGACGGCGGCTTCGACGTATCGAACTTGTACGCCAGCATGCCGTGCCCACCATCGAGGAGCGGGCGCACGAGACGGGCGAGGTTTGCGAGCCACGTGCGCTCGTCGACGTCGAGATCGTACGACGCCTCGACCACGTCGATCGGATTGGTGCTCTGGGGCCGCTTCGCCATGCTTCAACGACGCTCGAGCAATCGCGCGGCAAGCTCTGCGCGCGAGGCGACACCGAGCTTCCGATAGATCGACGCTAGCTGGTTCGCGACCGTGCGTGGCGATCGTGAGCGCTTCTTCCCGATTGCGGCATTGGATAGCCCGGTTGCCGCGTCGTTCGCCACTTGCACCTCGGCCGCGCTGAGCACGAGATCTAATGCCGCGGTCGCGGCAGCCGGAAGACTCATCACCATCAACGGTTCGCCACCCAGCTCGAGCTCGAACAGCTCCAGGTCCGCGGTCACGGGCCGCCGCTTCCTCACCATCGTCCAAGCCAAGTGTAGTTATACAGAGTCGCTGCATTCGTGGATTCCACTGGCCGAAATGACCATACCCGTTCGGGCGATGAAGCACGAATTGACCATGGACGGATGCATCGGAAGTTCCGTAGCGTGCCCCACATGTTGGATCACGTACCGGTGGTGAGTTTGACGGCGGCGTTGCGGGACGCGTACGGAATCTTGGCGATCGGGCGAGCGGCGTTTTTTGCGCTCGGCGATGTCGCTGCTTTCGGAACGTGCTCGCTCGCCCTCCATGGCCCAGACGGCAGGCCGGCCCTCACGGTCGATGCCGCTCGCGGTCGGACCGACGCCGACCGCGAGGCATTCCTCGACACGGGTTGGGCCGCCGACAGCCTGCTGACCGCCCTACTCGCGACCCACGTCGCGCAGGCCAATGATCGGGCACTGCTCGTCCCGCTCGTCGATGCCTCGGGACTGCTCGGCACTCTGCGATGCGAGCTGATCGCCCCGTGCTCGCGCGCGGACGAGCGACGCCTTGCCGCGGTCGCGAGCGTCGTGTCTGCTCGGCTGCAGCAACTCGGTGTGACCGCCGCGACACTGGCGTCCGATGATCTGCTGACCCGCCGCCAGCGCGACACCGCTGATCTCGCCCTGCGTGGGCTGACCACCGACCAGATCGCGGCCGAGCTCGCGATCTCGCGAAATACGGTCAAGAAGCACCTCCACGAGGTGTTCGACCGTCTCGCCGTGTCCAATCGAGTGCAGCTGTCGCGGGCACTTCAGATCACGCAAGCGACCAGCGACGTGCCGCTCGGAGTCACCCATTCGGGTGATGTCGTGCTGGCGCGGCGTCCGGTCGTCCCAGGAGTGTTGGGCGGGTCCCGACGGAACGGTTCCCGAGGCAGCTCGGACTCCGTTCTGTCGGGGGCGGCGGGCTCGTAGCCAGCGAGAGCTAGTTCGGTGCGCGGCTTCGCCGCGTCATTTTCCCCTACCTCGGCCCCAACCCGTAGAGCCCTGATCATTTTTGAGATGGGCTCTAGATTCCGAGCTGCTTCGCGACGATCACCTTCATGATCTCGTTCGTGCCGGCGTAGATGCGCTGCACCCGTGCGTCCATGAACGCGCGGGTGACCGG
>JAYVWH010000261.1:0-8926 GCA_043786265.1 Kofleriaceae bacterium
CCTTCGCCGGTGGGCTCGATGTCGATCGACATCGACGCGGTCGGATCGCGTGACGCTTCGCGGCCGGGAGCCGGCTGCAGCGGAGGGCGAGATCGCGGATCGCGAGTCGTCATGGAGACCCCACCCACGAACCGGCGGTACCAGCGCGGGGGCGTGTAGCGGGGTAAGGGGAATTGTACGATCCCCACCCCACATGGGGCAACCAAAGGATTTCAGACGGTTGTGCGCTAGACCACGGCGGATTTCGGGGTCACATGCCGCACTGGCCGAGGATCCGGAGGGCCTCAGAAATCGCGAGCTTGACCTGCTCTGTAGGCTCGATCGTGTAGCGGATCCGCAGCGGGATGACTGCCTGGTTGTTGCAGAGGTCCCGCAGCGCCCGGGCGGTCGCGGCCCGGATGTCCCGACTCTGGTGGTCGAGCAGCGGGCGCAGGACGTCGGCGTCGGCTGCGACGTGCAGGGTTCCGATCGTCTCGATCGCCGCGCGTAGCAGGACGACCGGTTCACCGAGCGTGTCGTTGTGCGTGTCGGCGATCAGCTGGATGAGTGACGTGTGCGCGAGCTCGGTGCCGCTGCATGGATCGGGGCAGTACTTGCCGAGGCCATGGATCGCGCGCACGCGGACACCGATGTCGATGTTGATGTCTTTCGCGATCGTCGACAGGTTCGCCAGTGCCACGGCCGGATCGTCGCCGAACGCTTTCGTCAGCTGCGCCTTCGTCGGCACGGTATCGATCGTCGTCAGCGCGTTCCGGACGCCCTCGGACAGCGTGCCGACGCCACCCGTCGCAAATGCGAGTGACGTGCTCGCTGCGGCGGCGATCGCGAAGGCGACGATCGTCCTCATCGGAGCGCCGGGCTCCTCGTCAGCACGAAGCGCTGACCGTCGGACAGCTCGCTGCCGGCCAGCTCGGAATTGTACATGAGGTTCGTGGTCGACTCGTCGCTGTCGGGGATCGGGTCGTCATGCGAGGACAACTGCGGATCGGCCGCGTCGGTCTCGACGTTCGCGTACAGGCCCATGTAACGCGAGAGCTCGCGCGCGGTGATCCGGGCGAGCTGCGTCCACGTGCGATAGCACAGCGTGTCGAGGCCGATGACGACCCCGGACTGGCGCGTCCTCGCGAGGCCTGCGGGACCCGGATTGGGCCCGACCGCCTGCAGCCCGACGGGCGACAGCGTGCGGACAAAGAACACGTTGATTCCCGTCGAGTACTGCCCGAGCGCGAGCAGCGACGTCGCGTTTGACACGTCGAGACCGTCGAGGTCGGGGTGATCGCGCAGGTCGGTGTACGTCAGCGAGCCAAGGCCGATGCCGCCCTTGGCGAACAGCGTCCTCAGCTGCGAGATAAATGTCGTCTGGAAGAAGTCTGCGGTCTGTGCGCTCTCGGCATCGAGCCCGCTGGCGAATGCCTGACGACATGGATGCTCGCTGAGATCGAGGAAGTAGAAGTGCAGGTCGAGCACGGCGTTCGCGTCGAGCTTGATCACCGCCGTCATCGACGGGATCGCGGTGCCCGGGAGCCCGGTACTGCGCAGCGAGCTGACGCGCAGGTTGTAGACGCCGGCCTGCAGTGGTGCGGTCGGTGTCGCCGGCATTGCGAGCACGGACTGGCCGTACTCGGGACGGTGGCGCACCCACGGGTTCATGAAGTACGGGATCGTCGAATCGATCATCGTCAGTCCGTCGGGTGATGCGAGATACGTCGCGCCGACCCGCTGATTCTGATCTTCGACGGAGAACAGGACGCTGACGCCTCGTGCGCTCGACGGGATCGGGAGCGGCACCATCTCGTTGGTGCCGCCGACCGGGATCGACCACGCGAGCGAGCCGCGCGACTGGAGGCAGCCGTCGTAGCGCAGCCCGTTGGATTCGACGCGCGGGATCTCGGTGCAGCTCGTGCCCGCTCCGCAGTCGATCGTCTGGCTGCACAGATCGATGCAATGGCCTAGATCACAGGTGCCGTTGCGGCATTCACTGTCGGCGGCGCACAGGGCCCCGGCCGGCCTGCCTGACGCTTCAGCCACGCAATTGGCGGCGAGCAGCCCGCTGTCCAGCGTCGTGGTGCCTTCGACCTGACACGAAAGACCGACACGGCAATCGACCTCGCTCGTGCACGCATCGCCGGGTTGGCCCGTCGCGGTCTGGCACAAGCCGCTGTCATCGCAGCGATAGCCGTCGCCGCACTCGGGGGCACGCTCGCAGCGCGGGACGCAGACATCACGCAGGCACTGCAGCCCACTGCTGCACGCTGCTGTCTGGTTGCACGCATCCCCGAGCGCGCCGTTACCGGCCGGGCACCCGGCAAGGGTGACGGCGAGCACGGTGACAAGGAGGGGGGCACGCATCGGGCGACAAACCCCGCGCGGAATTCGGCGGGTCCGTGGCGCGAAGTATATGATAGGGACCCGCTGGGGGAACTATGCGATTTGCCACGACTCTGACTTTGTTAGGTTTCATGGGCAGCACCGCGTTCGCGCAGGCGGCTCTCGACGATGCGGGAAAGCCGCAGTCCACGACGGCGTCGACGGCGTCGCCGGGAACGACCGAAACCGCCGAGCCGCAAGTCGAGTACGGCCTCGACTTGCGCTTGCGCCAGGTGTTCGTGCCCAAGAAGCTACTCGAGCTGTTCATGTCTCACTCTGCCGGCGGCGCGAGCAACACCGGATACGGTGTCGACCTCGTGCGCCGTCGCGGCAACCTCGAGCTTCAGCTCGGCTTCGAGTTCGAGCATCTCGAGGTCAAAGAGGGCGTGTGGGTCGCGTCGGGCGACAACGTCGGAAACGGCGACGAGGCCGACTATCTGCTCAGCGCGAAACACGCTGGCTCGAAGTTTGGCTGGGCAACCTTCGAGTTCACGTTCCTGAACCACGCCGAGATCACGAAGAAGCTCGCGTTCCGCTACGGCGGTGGTGCCGGTCTCGGTATCCTCACCGGCAGCGTTCAGAAGTACGACGTGCCGTGCAACGGAGCGACGAACACCAACCTCGAGCCCGGGTGCGTCCCGGCCCAACTCGGCGGACAGGCCACCGCCGCTCGCGGTCCCAACAAGTACGACTTGCCGCCAGTGTTCCCGGTGGTCAACGCGATCATCGGTCTCCAGATCCGACCCATTGCGAAGGCGGTCATCAACATCGAGACCGGCATCCGGACCCTGCCGTTCGTGGGCATCTCCGGCGGCTACTTCTTTTAGCTTTCCGGGCACCGGCGGTTCCGCTAGGTTCCGCCGCGATGTGCTGGACCTTCCTGTTCGCGAGCCTCGCTGTCGTCGCGACGGCGTGTAGCGCCGAGCCCGAGTCCGCGCGGCCGGATGCGACGGTCGCGCCCGAGCTCGACGCCGCGGCCCCCGACGGTGCGCAGGCAACGATGGGCTTTGGCGAGCTGTCCGGCATGTGTGGCGTGCTCGCGGCCGCCGACCTGACGTCGCCGGATCCAGAGCTCGTCCGCGCAACGATGACGTTCGCACGCGAGTACGTGGATCCCGATGATCGCCCGCTTCTCACGCCGGGTGGTCTACACCTCGCCGAGACGCCGAATGCCGGCGGCAGCTCGGGCTTGTCGGAGATCTTTGCGTACGAGCAGCTCGCGCGCTGCGAGCAGGCGGGCTTCCTCAAGACCGAGACGGAGATCGTCTACGACACCGCCGGCAAGATCACTGATCTCGAAGTGACGCTCGACGGCGAGAAGATCGGCGTGAGCGTGACGCGCGCGCAGACCTACCCGCTCGGCACCCCCTACACACTGTCGGCCGCGACGACAGTGATCAAGCGCAAGCTCGACGACATCAAGCTGTCGACTGCGAATGTGTCCGCCGGGGATCGCTGGCGCAAGCAGATCCTCGCGATCCTCGCGTGGGACACGCAGGCCGCGGATACTGCCGCACAGGCGTGGGCTGATGTTCCGGCGGCCAGCCGCGCCGACACGATCGTGATCATCACGACGACCGAAGGTGCCGACACCTTCATCTACACGAACCACTAAAAGCTGTAGCCGACCTGGAGGTTCAGCATCGGACCGACGGCGCTGGTCTTCGTGCTCGCCGTCATCTGCCCGTTATCGCCGTGCGCACGCGCGGCCATGAACGTCGCGCCCGCCTGGCCCTCGAGCGTGAAGCCACTGCGATGCGTCCACTTGTAGCCCGCGAACGGCGACAGTCCGAGGCCAGCGGCGCGCACCTCGACGGTGGTCGACGACGTCGCAGCCTTGATGTAGATCGCCTCGGCCCCGAGCTGCAGGCCCGAGCGGAACGAACCGGTGACGTAGTAGCGCGCGCTCACGCCACCCTCGTAGAGCGACACCCGCATGTTGGTGTCGGGCTGGTGATACGTGCCGATGCCGGCGATCACGGCGACGCCGACCTTGTCTGCAATACGGATCTCGGTGGTGACCTCGGCCATCGGGATCAGGAGGTGGATCGGCGACACGGTGATCGCGACGGTGGGGAGGTCGCGCGTGGCGTGGGACGAGGCGAGCTCGTCTGCGGTAGCTGCGCGGGTGGCGAGCAGGGATGCGAGAATAAAGACAGTCGATTTCAGCATGCCGCGGCCTTCATCAAGGTGCGCGCCAACTCGGCGGCGTGACCGCGCGGCGTCAGCGGAGCCTCTAACGTCGCGGTATTATTCCGTGCGAACCGCTGTGACCGCGCGGTCACGTCTGACAGTGATGTCCTGGATCAGCGCTTGCGGCGAATGTCGCCGACCCGGAGCGTGAGCTTTTCGGCGTCGAAGTACTCGGCGAGCGGGATCGTGTACTTGCGGGAAGCGCCGGTCAGGTCCTTCCACTGCTGCGCGTCGATCGTGCCTTGCTGGTCGAGAAACGCGAGCAGCTTGGTCTTGATCGCATCGACGGTCTTGGCGTGCATGACGAGGTCGGGTTTGACCTTGACGGCGAGCTTTGCGGCAACGAGGCGATCGAGCGCGGTCTTGACCTGCGGCTCGGCGAGCGAGAGTGCGGCCGGCAGCTCCTTGGGGCGCGGTGGCTCGACCCCCGTCTCCTCGAGCTTCGCGAGCACGCGGGCTTCGATCGCCGACAGCGCGGCCGTCTTCGGTGCGGCGCTCTTGCGCACGCGATCGCCGGCGCTTGCGACCAGGCCCCGTCGCTCGAGCCCCGCGAGCACGGCATCGTACGAGCGCGCTGGCAACGCGGCGGGCAGCTGGGTGCGCAGCTCCTCGCGTAGGGCGCCATCTTCGCCGGTGCCGACGAGCTTCGCTATGCGTCCCTCGAGATCTACGACGGCCGTCGCGTGGAGAAAGTGCGCGTGCTCGGCATCGCCGGTCGCGAGGAGCTCGCCGGTCGAGGTCAGCGTTGCGAGCGGTGCCGTCAGCAGCTCGCCGGGAACGCCGAGCCGGCGGACGAGATCCGCGACCCCGAGTCCGGCGAATGCCGACGCCTTGATGTCGAGTGCGACGCGCTGATCGAGTCGCGCGGTCGCGAGGGCTGCGACGTCCGCTCCGTGCGTCGCGCTGCGCGCTTTGGGCGCGAGCACGCGGATGATCCGCCCACCGCCGATCGTCGACCCGCCGGATGCGGTCTCCACGAAACCGCGCACGATGAAGCGATCGTCGGGGAGCGCCCCGAGCGGCGTGGTCTGATCGAGGCGCAGCTGCGCGAGTCCAGTCGCTCCCGGTGCGAGCTCGGTTTTGTCGACCAGCACGAGCGTCGCGAGGACCTGCGTCGTCGCGTGGTGGACCAGGACCTTGCTGCGCGCGGGTAGCGGGCTCGACGCCGAGCGCAGATAGCGCAGCTCGACATCGAGGATGTGGGATGCGGCCACCTTGTCGGGATGCGCGAGCAGGTCGCCGCGTGCGAGATCGTCGACGGCGATGTTACCGAGGTTGAGGGCTGCGCGGTGGCCCGCGATCGCGTGCTCGACTGCTGCGCCGTGGACCTCGATGCCGCGTACACGCGTGGTGAGGCCGGTCGGGATCACGGTCAGCTCGTCGCCGTTCTTGACCTCGCCGCCGAGGATCGTCCCGGTCACGATCGTGCCGAAGCCCTTTACCGTGAACACGCGGTCGATCGGCAGCCGGAACACGCCGGTCTGCGCACGCGGAGGTAGCGCGTCGATCGTGCGCGCGAGCTCGGCCTTGAGATCGTCGAGGCCGGCTCGGGTCTTCGTCGACACCGGCACGATCGGCGCCTCGGCGAGGAACGTCCCTTCGACCGCGGTGCGCACGTCGGTGGTCACCATCGCGAGCCACTCGTCGTCGACGAGGTCCCGCTTGGTCAGCACGATCAGGCCGCGCCGCACGCCGAGCAGGTCACAGATGTCGAGGTGCTCGCGGGTCTGCGGCATCACGCCTTCGTCGGCGGCGATCACGAGCATCACGAGGTCGAGGCCGGTCGCGCCCGCGACCATCGACTTCACGAACCGTTCGTGGCCAGGAACATCGACCACCGCGACGCGGCGCTCGCCGAGGTCGAGACGCGCGAAGCCGAGCTCGGTCGTGATCCCGCGCGCCTTCTCGACCGCGAGCCGATCCGTGTCGATACCGGTCAGCTCTCGCACGAGCGAGGTCTTGCCGTGGTCGATGTGACCGGCCGTACCGAGGACGATGGGGTGAAGCACAGCTCAGCCGAGGTCGCGCAGCTCGCGCTTCAGGATCTTGCCGGTCGGATTGCGCGGCATCTCGGGGATGAACGTTACCTTGCGCGGGCGCTTGTAGTCCGCGAGGCTCTCGCGGCAGTAGTTGACGACCTCGCTCTCGGTCAGCTCGTGGCCGTTGCGGAGCACGATGAACGCGCGCAGCGTCTCGCCCCACTCGGGATCGGGGGTGCCGATCACGGCCGCCTCGAGGATCGCCGGGTGCGTGCTCAGGTGATCCTCGATCTCGCGCGGGTAGATGTTCACGCCGCCGGAGATCACCATGTCGTGCTTGCGCGATTCGAGGTAGTAGTGGCCGTCCTTGTCCATGCGGCCGATGTCGCCGACGGAGAAGTAGCCGTCGCGCTGCGCCGACTGGGTGGCGTCATCGTTGCCGTGGTAGCCGCTGATCAACGTCGGCGTGCGCGCGTACAGCTCGCCGACCTCCCCGGGGGCCGCGATGTTACCGGCGTCGTCGAGCAGGCGGATCGCAACGCCGCGCAGGATCTTGCCGATCGTGCCGGGGCGAGAGACGTGATCGAGCGGTCCTGCGAGCGTGACGAGGCCCGTCTCGGTCGCGCCGTAGAAGTTCCACAGCACGGGACCGAATGCCTCCATGAAGCGGCGCGCAGCATCGGTCGTTAGCGGAGCCGCGCCCGACATCACCCAGCGCAGGCTCGCCGTATCGTACTTCTTCAGCGTCTCCGGCGGCAGGTTCGACATCCGGATCAGCATCGTGGGCACCATCATCGAGCAGGTGATCCGCTCCTTCTGGATGATGTCGAGCGCCTGCTCGGGATCGAAGTGGTTCTGCAGGACGATCGTCGCGCCTAGCGACATCATGATCGCGACGAACGCCGGTGCCGCCGAGTGATAGAGCGGGCACACGCACAGGTGGCGATCGTCGGCGCGCATACCGACCTGGTAGATCATGTCGGCGACCGATTCGAAGCCGGTCTTCTTCCAGCCGCGCGATGCGCCCTTCGGTTTGCCGGTCGTGCCCGACGTGTAGACAATGACGCCGCCACCGTCGCCACCGGTCTGACGCGGCGGCATCTCCGGCGACGCACCGGCGAGTGCGCGGTCCCATTCCTCAATGTCGGGCGTGCCGGGCGTGACCTCACCGCCGCACACGATGATCGCTCCTCCCTTGTTCGCCTGCTTGCGGGCCTCTTGAATCGTGCCGAGGTACTCGCCGTAGACGAGCGTCGCGACTGGATCGGAGTTCTCGAGGATGTACGCGATCTCGCCCGCCTTGAGGCGGTAGCCGATCTGCACCGCGGACGCACCGAGGCGCGCGAGCGCTTGCTGCGCGATCAGGTACTCGCTCGAGTTCGGTAGCATGAGTGCCACGCGCGCGCCGCCGCGCACGCCGCGCTGGACGAGCGCGTTGCAGAGACGATTGATCGTGGCGTCGAGCTCGCCCCACGTGTAGCGGCGAACGTTGCCATCGCCTGTGTACTCGACGACCGCTTCCTTGTCGGGGTGCGCGGCGGCATGGAACATCAGGGCGACGTGCGGCCCGAGCTTCGTGCGGCGGGTGTCCTTGACGAACTGCGCGAAGCTGGCGGGTCGGATCGGCTGCATCACCTTGCTCGCGCGCAGCGTCTTGGCGAAGAAGACAGCTCGATCGAGACTTGTACGCAGCTTCCCCAGGCGGTCCATCACCGACGGAGCATACTGCGATCAGCTCAGAAGTTCTTGCCGGTCGTGTCGAGCCAGTAGCGGGCGGTCTTGGCGCGCTCGCTCGGCGCTGGGTTGCGGTCGAGGAAATGCGTCCACGCCCGCTTCTGGTTCGGGCGATCGACCAAGCCCTCGTAAACCTGGCCGAGGTCGTAGTACGTCTCGGTCAACCACGCGGGCGCCTTCCCGGTGTTTGTCTCGATCTCCGAGCCGGCCTTCGTCGCCGCTTCGTATGCTCGGGCTGCATCACCGCCCCGGTTCAGCTCGATATAGAGCTCGCCGAGGCGGTAGCTCGCGGCCGCCCGCTCGTCGATCGTCAGCTCGGGCTTGTTCCGGAGCGCGTCCTCTAACCACTGGGCCGCGGTCCTCTTGTAAACGTTGGGGTCGCGCGCCGGGGCCGGATTGTTGCGTAGTCCGAAGTACGCGAGCCCCATGCTGTACATGACGCCGGAGTGGGTCGTGTCGAGCCTGCTTGCGGCCTTGAGCGCGGTGACGGCCTCCTCGGGGTGCTGCTGCTCGATCAGTGCGCGGCCGAGGCCCAGGTACGGATGGAACATCTTCGGATCGGCCTTGGTGGCGCGGTCGTAGGCGTTGCGCGCACCTTCGATGAACTTTCGATCGTCGGTCGCGGCGAGGCTGCCCTCGTACGCCCGGCCGAG
>JAYVWH010000262.1:0-2351 GCA_043786265.1 Kofleriaceae bacterium
GCGCAAGACGCTGTGGCTCAGTGTCCGGCCCGAAACCGACGTGCTGTTTCGCGAGGCACGCAAGGTGCTCGACAAGGAGCGCGGCGAGAAGCTCGATGATGATGCGGTGCTCGAGGCACTCTGCCGGGCCTATCTCCGCGGACACGAGCGCGGCGGGTCCACCCACGTGGGTGGCGCAGAAGTCGGGCAGCGCGTCGGGTCCACCCGCGCGGGTGCCGAAGGAGTCGGGCAGCGCGGCGGGGCCACCCACGTCGCCGGGTGCGACGAGCAGGGCGAGACCAGCGTAGGTGTCGACTCGAGCCGGGGCGCGCCCGGAACGCCGACCGGCGTCTCCCGTGCGAACAGGGGAGCGCCGTACCGCGTTGCCGTGACGGTCTGCCGCGACTGCAAGCGTGGTTGGAAGCACGGCGGAGGCCTCGTCGAGGAGATGACACCACCGGCTGTCGCGACGGCGATGTGTGATGCGCAGTGGATCGGCGATCTCGACTCCAACATCATCGAGCGAGCGCGCCAGGAAATCTCAGAGGCGATGCGGCGCAAGGTGATGCACCGTGATCAGGAGCGCTGCCAGGCACCCGGATGCCGCGCGCACAACAATCTGGACGTTCACCACATCGTTCACATCGAGAACGGCGGCACGAATGACTACTCCGGACTGATCACGTTATGCGAAGCGCACCACCTGGCACATCACGCCGGCACGCTCGTGTTCGCACGCGTCAACGGCGAGCTGATCTTCCGCCGCGAAGGTCGAGACAATTTCACGCGCGCGACCCGCGAGGTCGACACAAAGAAGGCACTCCACGCGCGCGGCTTCGACCGCGAGATGGTTAAAAAGATCATGGCGCGCACGGTCACCCACGTGGGTGCGAGCGACCTGTCCGTCGATCAGTGGCTTACGATCGCGCTGCGCTACGCGGAGAAGACAGCGATGTGAGCGACCGACCTTACTTGCGGCACTGGTGTCACGTCCCAGCAACGACAGTGTCGCCAGCGCCGCTGGCCCGACTCGCAATAAGCGCGTCGGCGTCAACGGATGATCAGTCGCACGAGCGGCGCGCACATCGACAGTTCGCGAACATAGGTTGGCGCGCGCGTTCCGCGAGGTCGTCACGCGGGTTTGGATCGGACCGGTCGAGTACCTCCGGCAGGACGGCGCGGCCGTAGTAGGCCTTGCGAACATCCTCGAGCTGCACGAGCGGCGACACCCGCGCACGATGCTCGCGCCGGTCGCGCGCGGTCAGCGTGCGATCCGACTTCAGCCGATTACAGGAACGTAGCAACAGCAGCCGCGGCTGGAGCGGTGATGGACCAGCCCAAGGAGCTACGGCCGCGGCCGACGAGCTCGCGGAGCACTGCGCGCAGGGCCAGCTCTCGACCGAGGAGCACCACGAGCGGCTCGACCGGGTGTGGTGTCACATCTCGACGATTTGCCAGCCCACGTTCGTGGAGGTATCGACGGCCACTGACGTGTTTCGCGTGATCGACAGCTGACTGCCCGCGATGTCGGCGGTGCACCGCACGGAGTCGACATCCATTTCCTGACCGACGCGTCCGCCCTCGACCGACAGCAGCACGAAGGTTCGCGACAGGTCCGTGGGTGCCACGATGCTCGCATTGGCGACGGGCTGCGTGCCCATGAAGGTGTTGCCGCGCTGTACCCGCAGAGCAGGCGTCTCGACCGTGAACCACGCGACATCGATCGCTCCAATTGCGCCGATGCGCGTGAAGGTGCGGTTTGTGCCCAGGTTCGCGCGTACGTAGTAATCGCGCTCGGTGCTTGTCGACGCCTCCGCCGACGCGATGATGAACGCGTTGCTGACGGTGCCGATTCCGGATCCGATCGACGTTCCGTTGAGTCCATCCGTCAGGGTCGCGGTCCCACTCTGCACCGTCGCGGTCGGCCAGGTCACGACCTGCCATGCAATGTGTAGGACGCCACCCGCCGAAACACGATCGAATTGCAGCGTGGTCCCTGCGACGATGCGGGCGATAGGCGTGACCGCAGGGTCTGCACTCGGGGTGTCCGCGTCGGTCCAACGGCTGAAGGTAGCGAACGAGTGCGCCAGGTCGACCGTGGCGAGCGTGACCTGATCCGAGAGCAGCCCGAGCGCCATGTCACGCGTGCCGCGCTGCACGATCGCGCCGGCAGGCAGCTCCACCACCTGTACCTGGACCAGCGCGGAGGTATCCGCGACCCCAAAGGTCACCCGTACGGTCGTCGCATCGACGAGCTCGCACATTGGCTGGCGCGCAGCGTTGGACCCCGTAGTACGAAAGTCGCAGAGGACCAACGTCCGCATCGGGTCGACCGGGTTGACGAAGATGTTCTTGACGGTCGTGTCCATGAC
>JAYVWH010000263.1:0-2587 GCA_043786265.1 Kofleriaceae bacterium
ACGGGCAATTGGGGTCGGTGCCGCAGGTCGTGATCTGGCAGTGCGACCCGGTTCCGCAGTCGATGTCGTTGGTGCAGTTCGGGGTGGCCTCGGGCGCGCACTGGAGGAACGTCGTGGCGGCGGCGTTGCTGCTGTAGATCAGCGAGCAGTCGTCGTGGCGCGAGCACGCGTACGCGTCGAGCCCCTGGCACATGCCATGGATCGGTCCCGAAGGTGCCGTCTGCCAGCAGCCTAAATAGTCGCGCTTGCCGTCATAGAGGGGGTCATCGGAGAACGCCGCGTAGCAACCTATCGTCGTCTCGCAGGTCCCCACTTCCAGGCCGGTGCACTGGCTCTGGCACAGCCCCTGGTCTGGCTGCGCAATGTCGTAGGCCGGGCAAGGACCGCAGGTGCCATCGCAGTAGGGGCCGCCGTACGACGGCACGCAGGTCGCGGACGCGGGATCGCGGTACTCGACGACGTAGCCCTTCTCGCCGCCGCCGTTACAGACGTCGTCGCCCCCACCAAAGTAGAGGTCGCATCCGCCCAGGGCGACCATCGTCATCACGGCAAGCCAGATCCTTGTCATCCCTGCCCCTTCAGCAAACCACGCGCCAGCATAAGTGCGCGAGAACGCGAGGCTCGATCTCAGTTTTCCGACGCTAACGCTTGGTTTTTTAGGGTCACCCTCATTAGATCCGCACCCGATGCACCCCTGGCTCGCGTTCCTGTGTTTCTTCCGGATCCTGTTCGGCCGGAACCTCCCGGCGGGCGCGGTGCAGTTCCTCCCCGAGGGCGACCGTCCCAAGCTGCTGCCCGAGCCCAAGCCGGCCAAGCCCGTCGAGAAGTCCGTCGAAAAAGCCGCCGACAAGGTCGAGAAGCCCGTCGAAAAGGTCGAGAAGAAGGCCCCGGCCCTCGTCCAGCATCACCGCGACGGCGCACTCGCCCTGCTCGCCCTGCTCCAGCGCGAGGGCCGCTTCGTCGACTTCGTGCGCGACTCGGTTGATGGCGCCGCCGACGCCGACATCGGTGCGGCCGCCCGCGAGGTTCACCGAGGCTGCCGCAAGGTTCTCGACCAGCACCTGTCATTCGAGCCGGTGATGCCGGGCGAGGAGGAGGCCAAGGTCTTGGTCCCCAAGGGGTTTGATCCTGCCGAGGTCCGCCTGATCGGCGAGGCAAAAGGTGAGCCCCCCTTCAAGGGAACACTTCGTCATCACGGGTGGCGCGTGGTAGATGCGAAGCTCCCCGTGCTCGCCGAAGGTATCGATCGCACCGTCATCGCCCCCGCCGAAGTGGAGCTGTCCGCGTGAGCGTGCCCGATGACGAGATGACCGTCCCGACCTACGACGTCGATCCGACCCCTGTCGTGCGTGGACCGCGCATCGGTATCCTCGCTACTCCCAATCGCGCCGCCCAGCTCGGCATCGGCAACAGCGTCAATGCACGCGCCGCTCGCCTCGGCATTGGCTCCGCGCTGGGTAGCCGCGCAGCACGGCTCGGTCTGACGAACGACTCCGCGATCACTGCAGCGCCTGACGATACGGAGAAGTCGGCGTGAGCAAGATCCTCGGTATCGACCTCGGCACCACGAACTCCGCACTCGCATCCGCCGGCCCCGACGAAGCGGCCCACATCGTCGACATCATGCAGGTCGTCGGTCCCGGCGAGACCGCAGCACGCTCGACGCTGCCGTCGTTCCTGCTGTTGCCGAGCGAGAACGAAGTCTCCCCCGCACAGCTGGCCCTGCCGTGGACCGGCCCGATGAAGTACGCGGTCGGCACGTTCGCGCGCGAGCGCGGCGCCGAGCTCCCGCATCGGCTCGTCAGCTCCGCAAAGTCGTGGCTGTGCAACCCGGCGATCGATCGCACCGCACAGGTGCTGCCGTTCCGTGGTGCACAGCGCGAGCTCGACGAAGCGATGGCCGGCGGCGAGCGAGTCTCGCCCGTCAATGCATCCGCGCGCTACCTGGCGCACCTGCGCGCCGCGTGGGACGACGCGAACGAGGACGAGCCCGCCGACGAGCACGAAGTCCTGGTCACCGTCCCGGCGAGCTTCGATCCGGTCGCGCGCGAGCTCACCGTCGTCGCGGCCCGCGAAGCTGGGTTCGAGAAGATCACGCTCCTCGAGGAGCCGCAGGCTGCGTTCTACGCGTACCTGGCGACGCGCGGCGATGCATGGCGCAAGGAGCTCGCGCCCGGCGACGTCGTGCTCGTGTGCGACATCGGTGGCGGCACGACCGATTTCTCGCTGATCGAGATCACCAGTGATGGCGGCTCGCTGTCCCTCGAGCGCGTCGCAGTCGGCGATCACATCCTCCTCGGTGGCGACAACATGGACCTCGCGCTCGCCGCGATCGTTCAGCGCGATCTCGAGAAGCAGCTCGATGCACTGCAGCAGCGCGCGCTCGTGCACGCGTGTCGCCGCGCGAAGGAGACGCTGCTGTCGGAGGGCGCACCCAAGAGCGTACCGGTCGCGATTCTCGGTCGTGGCAGCAAGCTGATCGGCGGCACGATCAAGGCGGACGTGACACGCGCGCAGGCCGAAGCGCTGCTCGTCGATGGTTTCTTCCCGACGGTCGCCGCCGATGCGAAGTCCGAGCGACGCCGCG
>JAYVWH010000264.1:0-12770 GCA_043786265.1 Kofleriaceae bacterium
CCGAACGAAGGAAGATCTGGCGCTGCTGATGATCGATCGCGCCGTTGCGGACGGAGTTCCGGGCGGCATCGTACTCGCCGATAGCTGGTATGGCCGATCTCATCGGTTCCGCAGCGCGATCCGAGATCATGGATTTCACTACGCGCTCGGCATCATGCCGACGCAAAAGATGTGGCGGCTAGACACCCGCGAACGGCGGATTCCCGACGCCGAGGACGCGCGCACGATCGCGGCTCGGCTCGGGGACAAGGCGTTCCGTCGGGTCACCTGGCGCGATGGAACGATGGCGGAGCGCCGCAAGCTCAGTTCTCGGTTCGCATTCTGCCGGGTGAAGGTCGCAACCGATGACGGGACCGAACCCGCACAGCGCGAACCCATCTGGCTCGTCATCGAGTGGCGCTCGGGTGAAGCCGAACCGAGCCATTTCGCACTCACCACGTTGCGGCGCCAGATGAGCAAGAAGCAGATCGTGCGCCTCTTCAAGGAGCGCTATCGCACCGAACAGGTCTACGAGGAGATGAAGGGCGAGCTCGGGCTCGACCACTTCGAGGGGCGGAGTTTCCCCGGCTGGCATCACCACGTTTCCGTCGCGATCTGCTGCTACGCCTTCGTCGTCACGGAGCGTATGCGGCATTTCCCCCCCTCGGCCCGACGGTACTGTCGAGCTGGTTCGCACCAACTCGCGGCCTGAGCGGCACTTCGCCGACTCGTTCGCGACCATCCGACTCGCCATCGCTCGTGCGCTCGCGAGATGGCTGCCGCGGTGTCCTGTCTGCCATCGCAGCGATCACCCACCGGCTGGCCCGAATGCTCCGCCCGGGCGTTCGCGCGGCGTCGCTGCGCACGGAGGACGACGATGACCCGCGTAAGCCGCGTAAGGGTAGCTTCGTCGATGATGGCGTTGGTCGGATACGACCCGCTGACTCGTGTCCTCGAGATCCAGTTCGCGACAGGAGCCGTGTATCGCTACCTCGACGTTCCGCTCGACCTGTACCAGGACCTGCTCGATGCGCCTTCGCACGGTCGACTCTTTCATGACCGCATCCGCGGCGTCTTCGAATGCCGCCGCGTCACCGACGAGATTTCGGCGCAGTAGTGCTAGCTAGTACGACGGCGCAGACCCGTAGCTGGTCTGCGCGGCCGGAGGGGGCATCCTCGACAGTTCAGCTGGACCAACCACGCCACCGAGCTTTGAGCAGGCGGGTCGCGGAATTGCCCCAAGCAGCTCGTACCGCCGGCGTCCGTGCATACATTGCCGAGGATATCGAGGGCGAGGCGCTCGCTACGCTGGTTGTCAAAAAGCTTCGTGGTGGCTTCGCCTGCCCGGCGCGCCTCACGCACCGCGCAGACGTCAGCCCTAAAGCTCGCGGACGTTGCGCTTGATGGCGGTCGGTCACGACATGCGCCGGGCGGCTCGCTCCGCTGGCGTGTGTGCGTCGTGCGGAGCGCGCCTCAACCTCGCACCGCTGAGCGCAATCTATTCACCGATGCCGGCATGGCCACGATGCCTTCGAGGATCGAGCCCGCGGGCGCACGCTTCATGGGTGTAGAAGCGCGCTTGATCCACCGTCGTGCAACGGCCTTTGCCCTCCGCGATGTTGTGCGGCTGCCACCGCGCGGTGGTCAACGACAATGTCCAAGGTGGCATTCAAATTCAGGTTCACCCAAGTCAACGTCGACGCTTATCTGAGCGGCATTGGCGTTAAGCGAGGCGTAGCACGCAGATCTGGAGGTAGCGATCCTGCGGCTGTGCGGCCAGCGTCGGGTACTCCGGCGGCAGGCCGCCTTGCTCGACGATCGCGCCGGTGCGCTCCGCGAGCCGCAGGCCTTTCGCGGCCAGCTTGCCGAGCGAGCCAAGCTCGTGGGTGTTCGCCGCGAGCCACAGCACGCCGCCCTCGGGCACGACGTTCGCCGCTTGCGCGATCAGGGCCGGGTAATCGCGATCGAGCGTCCACGGCTGACCGCGCGCCGTCGAGAATGTTGGAGGATCGATGATGACGAGGTCGTAGCGCTCCTTGTCACGGGCGGCGCGCGCGAGATAGCGCACCGCATCGCCAGTCTCGAACTTCCAGCGCGCATCGTTAGGAAAGCCCGCGCGTGCGAAGTTGCCCTGCGTCCACGCCTGCACGCCGGCGTTGGTATCGACGCTCGTCACGCTAGCGGCACCGGCCCGCGCGCACGTGAGGCTGAGCGCGCCGGTGTACGAGAATAGATTCAGTACGCGCTTGCCCGCGGCGAACCGATGGAGGCCCCGCCGCTGTTCGCGCATGTCGGTGAACAGGCCGGTGTTGAGGCCGCCCATCGGGTGGATCTCGTACGCGATATCCGCGCCGGGCTCGTTCGCGGTCAGAGATTCGGGCGGCGGTTTACCGACGGTGTCCTGGCGATCGTCGAGCGCCGCATCGGCCGCACCGCCACGGGCGCGTAGCTTGATGACCGCGCCATCGAGCTTCGCGAAGCCGGTGATCGCCTCCGCGAGCTGCCGGCCGAGTGCCCGCAAACCTTCTGCGTACGCGTAGACAACTGCGGTCGACGCGAACACGTCGCACGTGAGGCCGGGCAGCATGTCGCCTGCACCGTGGACCACGCGATAGGCGTGCGTCGGACCGGGCAGGCCGAGCGCGCGACGCCACGCGAGCGCCTTCTCGACGCGCCACGCGAGCAGCGCACCGTCGATCTTTGGAAAGCCATCGGCAAGCGTTGCGAACACGCGCACGCGCGCATTCTCGGGATCGCTGACGCCAAGACCGATCTCGTCGCCGTTGGGATCGACAAGACGCACGTGCTCGCCGGCGGGTGGCAGCACGAGCGCGGGCGTGCGCGACGTGTCGAGGTCGCGTCCGCCACCCGCGATGAACGTCACCGCGGGTGCGGGCAGGGCAAGTGAATTCACGGGAGGTGCAGCGTACCAGCGTCGTCGAAGTGCTTGAGGTACTTGCGTGTCACGTTCCACACGAGCCCGCTGCCACCTCGCCCGCGGAACTTCAGCTCAGCGCTATTGTGCAATCGGGTATTCGCCCACGATTCGAGGACGAATCAGCCTGTATTTGTTCGGCGGCGCGACGAAGAGGCTGAAAACGCCGGTGGCGGCTGTGAAGTTGGTGAGAACCTCGGGCGTGAGTCCGGTGAACGCGCTGCTTGGCAGCAGCGAAGGGTTCAGGCTGATGGCCCCCTCAACGGTGGATGGCGGGCTCGCCCCCGTGGCCCAGACAACAAACGGTTCGGTTGGTTGATGTGGCTTTCCAGTCACCGCAGATACGCTAACCAGCAAGGGGCCAACAGTGTCCTCGTAGGCCGACAACGTGAGATCGGCGAGCGTGGCACACCGACAAGATCAGCTCGTTCTTGCCGTTCGCAGTCTCGCGGACACCGTGACCGTAAACATCGATCCGATCACCGACACCGATCCCCACAAAGCCCTGCGCTTCCGTAGCCCCGACCGTGATCCGGATAGACTGCTGCGCGCCCACGGCAACGCTCGCGAATGTTTCCGCCTGCTGGACGTAGAGGTCGCAAGCGCTCACAGCGGCACAGCCAGTAGCCGACACACCGGTCACGTACAGACCCGGAATCCAGTATGCCGTCGGAATGCTGGGATTGGCCTGCCAGATATCGTGCAGCGCGACGGTGGGTGTTGCGACAGGCGCCCTACACGCGAGCGCCGTCGAGTCGACCAATGCGTCCGTCTCGCCGGTGCTGGCGTCGACGCGCGGCGCGTCGTGCTCGCTGCCGCAGCCAGCGACGACCATCAAGAGCTCGAGCCCGCGTCGTCGCATCGCCATGCATCAAACTCTAGCAGACGGGTGCGAGGGCGATCACGGGAGGTGCAGCGTACCAGCGTCGTCGAAGTGCTTGAGGTACTTGCGTGTCACGTTCCACACGAGCCAGTTGCCACCGCGGCCGACCAGCACCCACGGTGTGTAGGCATAGAGCGCGGCGGTCGCGTGCGTCCTCGGTGTGACGGTGGTTGGATCCAGCGTTCGCCTCGCCTCGCCGAGACGCCACTGGCCGGTCCCATCGCGCGACTGGCTGAGCTGCTCGTTGAGAACATCTGTTGCGCACTCGAGCTGGCTCTGCAGACCCGCGTACGCGCGGCTGCAGCGCGATGAATCGGGACAGCCGCAGCCGAGCGCGTGGTTGATCGTGGTGGGACCAGGCTTGACCGTCTTGCTGACGAGCGAGCTCTCGACCTGCATGCGTGCGAGCAGCACGACAGGATCGATGCCGCCTTCGTGCGCCTCTTGCACGAGCACGTCGGCGAAGCGGCGGCCGTTGATCGTGTGATCGGCGAGCCAGCTCCGCGTGCCGTACGGCGAGTCCTCGAGGAACGCCTGCACGGCGTTGCCATCGACCGCATCGGCGGCGAGCAGCACGGCATCGGTCATGATCGTGTGGCGATCGAACACGACCGGGACACCACTGAAGTCGCCCTTGCCGCCATCGGGCGTCCAGTCGACCGCCTCGAAGTCGGCGGGATCGGCGTCGGAGCCGGGCGTCGGGTCACCTGTCATGCACGCGGTGCCAAGTACTACGAGCAGCAGCGCGAGCCTCATGACGCAACGTCGTGCAACGGACAAACCAGGTCCGACTTGGTGTTTCACGCGGACTTGCCGCGCCGCGGCGAATCATCGGCAACTCCAGGCGCCGGCAAGGGAATCCGGCGTGCGCAGGTGCACGTGTCGTGCACCACGCTATTCGTCGCGTTTGCGCGGGCGAGCGATACCGTACTCGTCGAGCCGGTTGATCAGCGTCCGGCGCGAGATGCCGAGCAGCTCGGCGGCGCGGGTCTGGTTCCCCGCGCACTTGTCGAGCGCTTCGAGAATGCGCTGTTTCTCGAGCTCGGCGACGGTCGCGCGGACCTGCGACGGCATGTCGCTGATCATCATCCCGGGCGGCGGCGTGGTCGGCGAACGATAACGGCCGGGGCCGACCTGGCGCTTGGGCTCCTCGAGGGACAGGTGACCCTTCTCGATCACGCTGCCAGGTGCGAGGAGCACGGCGCGCTCGCACGCGTTGCGAAGCTCGCGAATGTTGCCGGGCCAGTCGTGCTCGGTCAGCCACTGGCGCGCTTCATCGGTCAGCGCGAACGCACGACCGAGCGGGCTCGACGCACTCGCAACGAACTGCTCGGCGAGCGGTAGCACTTCATCCTTGCGCTCGCGCAGCGGCGGAACCGTGAACGTCGCGCCGGCGAGGCGGAAGTACAGATCGCGGCGGAACCGACCCGCATCGACCTCGGCAGCGAGGTCCTTGTTCGTCGCAGCGATGAAGCGAACATCGACCGACCGTGGGTTCGCGCCACCGATGCGGCGGACGTTGTTGTCCTCCAGCACGCGCAGCAGCTTTACTTGGAGGGACTGCGGCAGCTCCGAGACATCGTTGAGAAACGCACTGCCACCGTCGGCGTGCTCGATCAGGCCCGCCTTGTTCGTGCCTTCGTTGCCGAACAGCTCCTGCTCGAGCAGCGGCTCGCTGATCGCCGCGCAATTGATGCGGACGAACGCGGCGCTGCGGCGCGGCGACATCTCGTGAACGCGCTCGGCGAAGCGCTCCTTGCCGACGCCCGTCTCACCGAGCACGAGGACGCTGAGCTTGCCGACCGCGATCCGCGATGCGGACTGCTCGAGAGCGGCGAGCTGGCTGGTCTTGACCGCCGTTTCGCGGCGCGAGCCGGCGCGTGTCTGCACCATCACGGTGACGCCGCCGATCAGAAACGGGATCCCGATGCCGACCCGGACCTTCGAGCTCGGCGGCAGTCGTACGCCATCGACAAACGTTCCGTTCGAGCTTCCGTTGTCCTCGATCTCGATATCGTTGCCGATCAGGATGTTCGCGTGGTGGCGCGAGACCGAGCCCGAGTCGATCGACACGTCGCACTTCTGCGAGCGCCCGACCGTGAGCGTACCCGCCCCGGGGAGCGGAATGACCTGCAGCGATGCGCCATCGATCACGAGCAGCACGCGGTCACCGAATGGAGCCTGCCGATCGATCTGTTCGGTCGTGGCGCCGGTCTCGTCGTCGATCACAGCCGTAGCGTACGGCCGGACGCTCCCGTCATGCAAGCAGGCGAGGTCATTGGCATGTCGGCTGCCGCGGCGCGCTGCGGCAAGGTCCGGCGGCACAAGAAACTGCTGGACGAGCCTCGTTGACCCCGTGATAGCGTCGCGGCGATGCGAACCGCTGTTGTCCTCGCCCTCTCCCTGATCGCGTGCGGCCCCAATAGTCGTGATGACGGCTCTGGAAGCGGAAGCGGAAGCGGAAGTGGCAGCGGCAGCGGCAGCGGCGGCGGTGAGAACTGCTCCGACTCGGCGAAGTTCGTTTACACCGTCGACCAGAGCAACCAGTTCGCGCGCTGGGACGCGACGACCAAGACGTTCATGAACCTGGGCACGCTCAACTGCCCCGCCGGTGGCAACTCGCCGTTCTCGATGGGCGTCGATCGCAACACGATGGCGTACGTCCTCTACACCGACGGCAAGGTCTACAAGGTCGACATCAACAACGGCCTCGCGTGCACCGTGACGAGCTACACCACGCAAAGCGGGCTCCAGCAGTTCGGCATGGGCTTCTCGAGCAACACCGCGGGCTCGACGGACGACACGCTGTTCATCGCTGGTGGTGCCGCGGTCTCGAGCGGCAGCTCGACGTTCGCGAAGCTCGATACGACCACGATGCAGGCGATGACCGTTGGCAACGTCAGCGGCTGGCCAGAGCTGACGGGCACCGGTAATGCGGAGCTGTGGGGTTGGTTCCCCGATACGTCGAACCCGCGCGTCGAGCAGATCAACAAGATGTCGGGCGCCGCGATTGTGGGCAAGACCTACTACTTGCCAACGCTCGCGGGCGATCCGGTCGCGTGGGCGTTTGCCTTCTGGGGCGGCGACTTCTGGATCTTCCTCGACAAAGTTCCGCCCGGCGACATCAGCCCTGAGGGCTTCACGACCGTGTACCAGATCGACGGTCAGACCGGCGCGATCAAGGGCACGACGCCGTCGATGGGCCGCGAGATCGTCGGCGCCGGCGTTTCGACCTGCGCGCCGACCGTCATCCTCTGAGCAGCTCTGAGCAGCGCTACTTCCCCCACGGGGGAAGTTCGGGCTAAGGAGCTCGCTCGCTCGCAAGCTCGCGTCGCTCGGCGATCGCTACGCCCTCACTTCCGTTCGAGGACGATCAGATCGATGCGGTCGTTGATCGCCGCCGCGTTCTTCGTCTTGGGATCGACAAGCGGATTCTGACCGCCAAAGCCGCGCGGGTCGAGACGCTTCTCGTCGATGCCGTATGTGATCAGCCGCTCGCGGATCGCGGCAGCGCGCTGATCGGAGAGCTTCTTGTCGTCATCGGGCTTCTTGGTCGGATTGACGTAGACGGTGATGCGCAGGCGGAGGATCTCGGGGTGAGCCCGCAACGTCGCGCCGATCTGGCCGATGAGGTTGTTGCTCTCCTTCTGGATCACCGCCTTCTTGAACACGATCGACTCGAGCAGCTCCAGGCGGTCCGGGCTTGGCACGACGAGGGCATTGCCACGATCGGCGCAACCGTCATCATCGTCGACGCCATTGATGACCTCGGCCTCGTTCGGGCACTTGTCCTGCGCGTCGGAGAATCCGTCTTTGTCGTTGTCGAGCTCGGGACAGCCGTCCGCGTCCTGGAACCCATCGCGATCTTCGGGCTCGTTCGAACACTTGTCCTGCGCGTCGGGGACACCGTCGGCGTCGTTGTCCTTGTCGTTACAGCCGTCCTCGTCTTCGTAGCCGTCCTTGTCCTCGGCATCGAGGGGGCACTTGTCGTCAGCATCGAGCACGCCGTCGGCATCGTTGTCCGGATCGGGACAGCCGTCGGTGTCGTCGAACAGGTCCTTGTCTTCGGCCTCGTTGGGGCACTTGTCGTTCGCGTCCATCACGCCATCACCGTCGGTATCGACGGCCGTGGGTGGCGGCGGAGGCGGGGCGTCGGGGCCCTTGGCGCTCGGTCGGTACGACACGCCGAGCATGAATTCGCCGAGGCTGGCGTTGAGCGTGTACGGAGCCTGCTGCGATGGCGCACGCAGGAAGCGACCGTCGAGACGCACGGTCACGTTCTCGTGAACGAGGAAGCGAAACCCGCCACCGAGGTGCGGCGCCCAGTCGGTGTCGCTGCCGAGCGTGGTGTCGGGTGACGAGATGTGATCGAAGCCATCGCCGATCGCGGCGTACGGCACGACGTACTTCGACAGATCCGGATACTGGAAGATCAGCTGTAGCCGGCCGCCATAGATGTTGGCGGACTTGTCCGTGTACTTCGTGGCCGTGAGGATGAGGTTGAGCTCCGCTTCGACGCCGAACCACGGCTTGATGAAATAAGCGACGCGGAGCCCCAGCATCGGGCTCGTGCGCTTCAGCTCCTCGCGCTGCGGTAGGGAGTCGCCCGGTTGTCCCGGGAACAGGCTGTAGTCGTAGAACTGGTGGTAGTAGTTCGAGATGAAGCCGCCGGTGTAGATGCCAGCCTCGATCGGAATCGGCGCGTCGGCCGGGGCTTCGCCCGTCGTCTCCATCGCGACGACGTCGTCGTCAGCGTATGCGGCGGAGGTCGCAGCGACAATGAGTAGACCGGCCGTGAGACTGCGCACGCGAATTAATTCTACGCCCGTGGCGCGTCGCGCGCGCGATTTTGCTGCGCCTTGAGCACTACATAAGCGGTCATGTTCACGATGTCCTCGGCGGTTACCTCGTTCTGGAGGGCCGCGCAGGGCTTCGATAAGCCGAGCAGGATGGGGCCGACTGCGGATGCACCACCGAGGACCTTGAGGGTCTGGTAGGCGGCATTGGCCGGATCCAGGTACGGAAACACCAACGTGTTCGCCGATCGGGTCAGCCGCGAGAAGCCGAAGTACTGCTTGCGCCGCTCCGAATCGAGCGCCATCTCCGGCTGCATCTCGCCATCGATCTCGAGCTCCGGTCGGTGCCGCCGCACGATGTCGATCGCGTCGCGGATCTTGCGTGTGCTCGGCGAATCGACCGAGCCGAAGTTCGAGTAAGAGATCATCGCGACGCGCGGCGTGATCCCAAAGCTCTGCACGGCGTCGGCAGTCTGGATCGTGATGTCCGCGAGCGCGTCGGCATCGGGGTCGATGTTGAACACGGTGTCCGAGAAGAACTTCACGCTGTTCTGCAGCACCATCATGTACATGCCGACGGCGACCTTCGCCTGCGGCTGCAGGCCGAACACTTCGAGCATCGGCCGGACGGTGTCGGGATAGTTGAGGCGAAGGCCGCTGACAACACCATCCGCATCACCACGGTCGACCATGACGGCCGCGAAGTAGTCGCTCTTCTGGAGCAGCGCCTGTGCTGCGAAGGCGGTCATGCCTTTGCGCTGGCGGATCTCGTACAGCCGGTCCGCGTAGTCCTGCCGCTTCTCGGTCCGCGGATCGATGATCTCGACGCCTTGCGAGAGCATGTCGAGCGACATCTCGTTGCACATCTCTTCGATCTCCGACTGGCGGCCGAGGAGCACGGGCTTGGCGATGCCCTCGTCGACGATCTGTTGCACCGCGCGTAGCAACCGCGGCTGGCCCGCGTGTGGGAATACGATCCGTTTCGGATCTCGGCGTGCCTCGCGGCCGATCGTGCGCATGATCGAGTAGGCAGCGTTGCTGCTCTTGAGCATCAAGCGCTCGCGGTACTCGCCGGGGTCGAACGTGATGCGCGCGACGTTGGACTTCATCGCGGCCTCGGCAACCGCCGGCGCGACCCACCACAGCACGCGCGGATCGAACGGCTTCGGGATGAAGTAGTCCGGTCCCATCTTCAGCGACTTGCCGCCGTACGCCATGATCACGCTATCGGGCACGGGCTCGCGAGTCAGCTGCGCGAGCGCATGCGCGGCGGCGAGCTTCATCTCCTCGGAGATCGTGCTCGCCCGGCAATCGAGCGCACCGCGGAAGATGTAGGGGAACCCGAGAACGTTGTTGACCTGGTTCGGGAAGTCCGACCGCCCGGTCGCGACCAGCGCGTCGGGACGCGCCGCGATCGCGTCGGGATACGAGATCTCTGGATCGGGGTTCGCGAGCGCGAAGATGATCGGCCGCTCCGCCATCGTCATCAGATATTCGGGCTTCACCGTGCCGGCCACCGACAGCCCCATGAACATGTCGGCGCCCCTCATTGCATCGGCGAGCGTTCGTCGGCCGTCGTCGGCGATCGCGAACTTTGCCTTGTGTCGATTGAGGTCGGTGCGGCCCTGGTGGATGACGCCCTTGCTGTCGACCAGGACGACGTTCTCGCGCTGGATGCCGAGGCTGCAGAAGAACTCGACGCACGCGATCGCGCCTGCACCGGCACCAGACACGACGAGCTTGATCGACGCGAGCTCTTTGTCCGCGAGCTGTGCCGCGTTGAGCAGACCCGCGCCGGAGATGATCGCGGTGCCGTGCTGATCGTCGTGGAACACCGGGATCCGCATGCGCTTGCGCAGCTTCTCTTCGATCTCGAAGCACGCCGGCGCCGAGATGTCTTCGAGGTTGATGCCACCAAACGTCGGCTCGAGCGCGGCGACGATGTCGCAGAACTTGTCGACGTCCTTCTCGTTCACCTCGAGATCGAACACGTCGATGTCGGCGAACTTCTTGAACAGGCACGCCTTGCCCTCCATCACTGGCTTGCCGGCGGCGGCACCGATATCACCGAGGCCGAGCACGGCCGTGCCGTTGGTGATCACCGCGACGAGGTTGCCGCGGGCGGTGTACTCGAAGCTCTTGTCTTCGTCCTTCTGGATCTCGAGGCAGGGCTCGGCGACGCCGGGCGTGTACGCGAGGGACAGATCGATCTGGCTTACGAGCGGCTTGGTCGGAACCACCTCCAGCTTTCCCTTGCGGCCGCGCGAGTGATACTCCAGAGCGTCTTCCTTCCGACTCATGGTCCTGAACCTAGCCGATTGCGCGATGCTACGATAGCGACGCGGATGGGCTGGCTCAAAGGCATGCTTCGCGGCGGCAACGACGAGCTCGGATGGGACGATCTCGTCCGCCAGGTCGTGGACGCAATCGCTGTGCTTCGCCGTTACGGACCCCAGGGACAGGTCGCCTTCCCAGGCGAGGTGGTCGTCCGCATCACCGTCGCGGGCTCGGGCGCCACCGTGATCCAGGGCTTCGTCGACCGCCCGGAGCTCGACCGCGAGGTTGGCGCCGCGCTCGCGAACAAGTGCGACGTCGCCGTCGATGCGCTGCCTGCGCGCGGCTACGTCGTTTCTGCCGCCGACCGCACCACCGTGACCGCGAGCGAGGGCGCGCCGAAGACGTGGCGCTTGTCGATCACCGGCGGTGACCGCGACGGTCAGACCCACCCACTACCCGCCGGTTGGAGCGAGCTCGGCTTTGGTCGCGGCACGGAGAACGAGCTGGTCGTATGCGACAAGACCACGTTCGTCAGCCGGCGCGCCGGTCGCCTCTACCGCACGGGCAACCGCGTCGAGGTCGGCTCTAGCGATCAAGGCGACGAGCTGATCGTCCGGCGTGCATCGGGGGAGACGCTGCGTCCTGCTCGCACGTCGCGTGGGCGGATCGTCCTCGGTGACGGCGACACGATCGAGCTGCGCGATGGGCGCGGCGCCACGGTTCGGCTCGTGCTGGAGCGGGTGTAGATGTGAGCGCGGTCAAGAAAGATGGTCTCGATCAGTTCCGCGTCGGCTTTGGCGAGCTGGCAAAGGTCCGGCGCGGCGAGCTAGTGCAGGTCGATCCGTTTCTCATCGCGCAGGCGATCGGCCTCGTGATGCGCGAGTGCAGCGTGCGCTCGGCGGCGGGCAAGCCGATCGTGTGGAATGACTACCGCTTGATCATGGCGCGCAGCGACTACGAGCGAATCAGGCCGCTGCAAGCGATGCTCGAGCGCGATCTGAAGGCCGTGCTCGCGCAGACCGCGACGCAGCGTGCTGCCGAGCTGGTGGGCGAGCTGCGCATCACGGTCGTGTCTGACGAAGCCGACGAGCTGCCCGCGGGGAACGGCGTGGTGCGCGTCGCGTTCGTGCCGAACGACAAGCAGACCGCACCGCGCAGCGGCGAGATGACGATGCGCGTCGATGCGTGGGCGGCAGCTGGCGAGATCGTTGCGAAGGCCCCCAAGCCCGGCACGGACACCGTGTTCGTCGACGATTCGGTCACTGGTGACCAGTGCGTGGTCTCCTGGGCCGGCGGTCGCGCACTGCTTGCCTTCGGGGCCACCGTCATCGTCGGCCGGCCGCATCCCGAGGCGCCCGCGCAATTCATTGCCCTTACCAGGGCGCGTAGCACCGTCAACAAGCAGCACTGCTTCGTGGTCGCGACCGCGACGACCGTGCGTGTCGGCCGGTTTGCCAAAGCCAACCCGGTCCACGTCAACGGCACCGCGATCACCGCGGGCGAAGAGGTCGAGGTCGCGCTGCCGGCGGAGATCTCGCTGTCGCGCGGTGACTTCACGTTCAGTGTGCAGCGCGGCGGCACGTGAGCGTCATGACGGTGCGCTACTCGGGCAAGCCGGAGTAGATAGCGGCGAGCTCGAAGATCGCGCCGCTAGCGAGCCGGACCGTACCCTCACGGAAGTCGCGGTACTCCCACACGCCTTCGCCGGTGCGGCGGAACACCTCGATGCGCGTCGAGCTCTGACTCACCAGCACGTACTCCTGCAGAGAAGGAAAAAGCTGGTAGTGACGCCATTTGTTGCCACGGTCCTCTTCTTCCGTGGATGGCGATAGGACTTCCACCAGGACTGTTGGGTTGGTGATCGTGGCCCCAGTCGGATCGGCCGGATCTCCGTCAATCG
>JAYVWH010000265.1:0-4434 GCA_043786265.1 Kofleriaceae bacterium
ATCGGCAGGAACAAGAACAACGCGAGGAACGACTTCGCGGCCGTGTGGCTGCGCTCCCGGTTGAGCGCCCGTTCGCTCTCCTCGAGAGATTCGATCAGCTCGAGCGGTAGCTCGCGCGGTGGCTCGAGGATCAGCTGCGTCACGAGCTGCGTGGCATCCTGCGACTCGGGGTCGAGCGCGAGTGCGCGACTCGCAGCCTGCCCTGCCTCGGCGCGGCGGCTGGGATCAGCGAATGCCGCGCGGGCGAGCGCGATCTGCTCGGCCGCGAGTGCCCGCCGGCGCTCGAGGTCACGGTCACCATCGAGATAACGCTGGATGCGCTCGGCGAGCTCGCGCGCCGTCGGCCGCTGCGTTGGCTCCTCCGCGAGCGCGGCGACACAGAGCACGTCGAGCTCCGGTGCAATGCCACGGTTCGCTGCGCGCGCGGATGGAGAATCCGTCGGCTTCGCGAGCGTGCTCGAGATCGCGCCCTTGCCCGCGGGATGCAGTGACTTTCCGGCGAGGATCTCGAACAAGATCGCACCGAGCGAGTAGACGTCGGCGGCCGGCGTCACGTTATCGCCCTTCATCTGCTCGGGCGCCATGTAGCCCGGTGTACCGAGCATCACGCCCGAGGCGGTGGCGCCGGCCCCGGGCGACAGCGAGTCCACCGGGATCTCGAGCTGCGAGGTGCGGCGCGTGCCGAGCACCCGAGCGACGCCCCAGTCGATCACGTAGACGTCACCGTAGTTACCGAGCATGACGTTCCGCGGTTTGAGATCGCGGTGCACGATGTCGCGCTCGTGCGCGAGCTGGATCGCGAAGCATACGTCCACCAACGCGCGCAGCAGCCCGTTCGTTGGCTTGCCAGCATCGAGGGCGTCGTGGAGCGTGGAGCCCGCCAGCCGCTTCATCGTGAAGTACGGATTACCGTCGGCGTCCTCACCGAGCTCGTGGACGGGGACGATCGCGGGGTGGTCGAGCAACGCCTGGATCTTCGCTTCGCGGACAAACCGCTGGACCGAGTCGCTGCTCGGCTCACTGTGGCGCATCCGTTTGAGCGCGACCTCTCGCCCCAGGGACTGATCGACCGCCGCGATCACCTCGCCCATCCCGCCGCGGCCGATCACTTCGCCGAGTTGATATCCATGAAGCGCGGGTACCGGCGTCGCCGCTCGGTGCTCACGGTTGCGGGGCGCCGGCTCGGTGTGCGGGTTGGTCTCGCCACCGTTCGGAACCGGGCCGATCGTCGAGTCGTCGCCGCCCGGCTTGGTCATCAGACCTTCGTGTGCTTGGACGGTTGGGTCTGCCAGCGCTTCGCCGTGGGCAGCAACTGATGAAGGTGCCACGCCTGGACCTGCAGCTGGCGCTGGGCCGACAGACGAGAGCGGCTGATGAACACCATCGCTGTGCCTGCAGCGATCAGGAACAAGAAGTTCGTGCCGATGAGCACGAGCTCGTCCACACTGTCACGCATGTCGAACACGTCCGATACGGAGGCGACGATGCCGTGTCCGATGCCGTACGTATGATGGATCACGCCGAGCCATTCGAGGACGAACGGCGTCAGGATCACGAGCGCGCACCATAGCAGCGGGATCCATAATCGGTCGGCGACATATCGCATCGCCGACAGCTGCACGAGCGAAGCGCAGATCACGATCGGCGTCAGGATGAATGGCCCGGAGATGCGCGTGAAGACGATCGCGAGCATTCCCGTGATCACGAGCGTGACGGGAACGCTCGTGTAGCCGCGGATCGAGTTGCGCCACGCGAGCGCAGCACCGAGGCCGAGCAGCCCGTAGAACGACAGAAGTGCGGTCCAGCTCTTCACATGCAGGAACGGAATCGCGGCCCAGAACCCGAACAGCGACAGATACGTCCACATGCCCTGACGAGACCGGGCGCTGCTGACCTCCTTCTCCTCGCTCGACAGGAATCGTTGGAGGTCGGGCGGGTAGTCCTCGGGCGCAGGTGGCTCGAGCAACAGCCCGGTAACGAGGTCCGCCGCCTCGACCGATTCGGGATCGAGCGCGAGCGCGCGACCGGCGCGGCGAATCGCGGTGGCGCGACCGCCCTTGGGATCCGCGTCGAGCTCGCGGCGCGCCCCGGCGACTTGTTCGGCGGCGAGCGAGCGGCGGCGCTCGATATCTCGATCACCGTCGAGATAGGCCTGCACGCGATCGGCGAGCTCGCGTGCGCTCGGGCGGGCTTTGGGCTCTTCGGCGAGCGCGTCGAAGCACACACCGTCGAGCTCGGGTGGGATGTGACGCTTTTCGGAGACGCGGCGGGTCGGCGCCTCCTGTGGGCTCGTAAGCGTGCTCGACAGCGCGGCCTCACCGCGTGGGTGAAGCGGTTCGCCGGCGAGGATCTCGAACAGGATCGCACCGAGCGCGTAGACGTCAGCCTTGGTGTCGGCCTCGAAGCCGCGCACCTGCTCGGGCGCCATGTAACCGGGCGTACCGAGGATCGCGCCAGCGGTGGTCCCGTCGTCGATCTCGGAGGCCATCGACGGCTGCGTCGTCCGGCGGCGGTCGGTCAGCACGCGTGCGACACCCCAGTCGAGGACGTAGACCTCGCCGTAGTCGCCGAGCATGATGTTCGACGGCTTGAGATCGCGGTGAACGACACCTCGCGAGTGCGCGAGCTGGATCGCAAGACAGACGTCGATGAATGCGCGCAGCAGCGGCTGAACGGGACCGTTGCGCGTCAGCTTCTTGCCGAGCGTCTCGCCCGCAAGCCGCTTCATCGTGAAGTACGGGCGGCCGTTCGCGTCGGTGCCGAGCTCGTAGACCGGGACGATCGCGGGGTGATCGAGGCGAGCCTGGATCCGCGCCTCGCGCAAGAACCGGATCACGGCGTCGGCCGACGGATCCTGCGCGCGGATGCGCTTGACCGCGACCTCGCGCCCGATCCGCTGATCTTGCGCGACCATGACCTCGCCCATGCCGCCGCGGCCGATCAGCTCACCGATCTGGTAACCGGGAGCCGGCAGCGACGCGAACGCCGACGCGCCCCACGATGGAACGATCGTCTCGTCCGGCTCCATCTGGAGCGCGGTGGGTGCGGTTCCCGCCGCGACCGATGCAAGCGTGCCATCCGCGGTCGGCTCGCCAGGATCGGCGCGCGTTCCTCCGCGGGGGTCGTCGTCTACCATCGGCCGCAGAATAACGCGCCCGCGGTGACTTGTCCTAACGGCTGGGACAGCCTCCGGCGCCGTTTTCGGCCTGCCGCATTCGAGGGCGCCGCAAATCTTGGCCGTCCGCTGCCGTCGTCAGTTCGGCTCGTCGTTCGGTTCGCAGCGGACGTCGATCTTACCGTCCTTGATCTCGACGTGTGCGACGCCGCCGTTGCTGAGCTTCCCGAACAGGATCTCGTTCGCGAGCGGCGCCTTGAGCGTGTTCTGAACGAGCCGCGCCATCGGCCGGGCGCCCATGGCCTTGTCGTACCCGTGCTCGACAAACCAGTCGATCGCCGCGGGACTGACCTCGAGCGAGACCTTCTTCTCTTGCAGCTGCCCCTCGAGCTCGGTGAGGAACTTGCGAGCGACCTTGCGGATGACCTCCACCGGGAGCGCGTCGAAGAACACCGTGGCGTCGAGGCGGTTGCGGAACTCGGGCGTGAACACGCGCTCGAGCGCCTTCTTACCGTCCTTGTTGTCCGCGATCGAATCGCCAAACCCGATTCTGCCCGCCGCCATCTCGCGCGAGCCGGCGTTGCTCGACATGATCAAGATGACGTTGCGGAAGTCGCTCTTGCGGCCGTTGTTGTCGGTCAGCGTCGCGTGGTCCATGACCTGGAGCAGAATGTTGTAGAGGTCGGGGTGCGCCTTCTCGATCTCGTCGAGCAGCACGACCGAGTACGGATGCTTGTTGATGGCATCGGTGAGCTGCCCGCCCTGGTCGAACCCGACGTAGCCCGGCGGCGCACCGATCAGGCGCGACACCGTGTGCTTCTCCATGTACTCGGACATGTCGAACCGGATGAACTCGACGCCGAGGACACTGGCGAGCTGCTTGGCGAGCTCTGTCTTACCGACGCCGGTGGGGCCAGCGAACAGGAAGCTGCCGGTCGGCTTGTTCGGGTCGCCGAGGCCCGCGCGCGACAGCTTGATCACCGTCGCGAGCTGCTCGATCGCCGGGTCCTGCCCGAAGATGAGCCGCTTCAGATCGCCCGCGATGTCGGCGAGCTTCTTCTTGTCGGCCGACGACACGCTGCGGGTCGGGATGCGCGCGATCTTCGCGACGACCTCCTCGATCAGGCTCGGCCGGATCTCGTCTGGCCGCAGCTCCGGCTTCATCAGGCGGACTTTCGCGCCCGCCTCGTCGATCACGTCGATCGCCTTGTCGGGCAGGTGCGCGCCGGAGATGTGGCGCGCCGAGAGCTCGACCGCGGCCTCGATCGCCTGGTCGGTATACTTCACGTTGTGGTGGTCCTCGTAGCGCGACTTGAGCC
>JAYVWH010000266.1:0-3739 GCA_043786265.1 Kofleriaceae bacterium
GTGGCCTCGTACAAGCGCCGTGCGAGCCGGATGTCATCCGAAATCATCTGCTCGTAGCCGCGTCGTCCCGCGGTCCGCAGGCAAAGCCACAGCTTGAGCGCGCGAAAGCATCGCGAATTCTGCAACCCCTGCTCGCGGTAAGGCGGTGGGATGTCCGCGGGCCCAGCAGCACCGGTGTACTGAAAGAAGCTACTTTCATACCGGAAGGTCTGAGCGAGCAGCGCCGGATCCTTCACCAGTACACAGCCCGCCTCGAGGGGTACATAAAGCCACTTGTGAGGATCGACGGCCAAGGAATCTGCTAGCCCGAGCGACGCGAGCTCGGCCGGTGCCTCCGGCGAGCACGCCGCAAACCCGCCGTACGCGGCGTCGATGTGGAACCACAGATCCTCGGTTCGGCAGATCGCCGCCAGCTCCGAGAGTGGATCGACGGATCCGAGACCGACGGTTCCCGCCGAGCCGATCACGAGAAACGGAATATCGCCGGCTCGCCGATCTTCATCGATGGCGGCGCGGAGCGCGTCGGGCAGCACTCGATGTTCGTCATCGGTGTCGACCCAATGGATCGATCGCAGGCCGAGACCCGCGACGTCAACCGCACGCCCCAGCCACGGGTGAGCTTCTCGCGACGCGTACACGCGCAGGAAACCATGAGTCGCGGGTCGCGCGCCTTCGGTGCGGACGTCCCAGCTCGCCTTCGAGCGCCGAGCGACGATGAACGAGACGAGGTTCGCCGCGGTGCCGCCGCTCACCAGCAGGCCTCCCCAGACCGGCGGAAGCCCGAGTAGCTCGGCGGTCCACCGGACCGCCTGAGCTTCGAACGCCGACGCTGCACCTGCGGTATTCCAGGACGCGACGTTGGGATTGACGGCCGCAGCCAGGAGATCACCGAGCGCACCGATGGGTGCAGCGGAGCCGGTGATGAACGCCCAGAAGCGCGGATGGGCAGTGAACACGCTGTGATCGAACACGAGCGACATCGCCTGCTCGAGCGCAGCGTCCGGCGGGCAAGGTTCCCCAGGTAGTGAAATGTCGCCGAGTAGGTCGCGCGTACGGGTGACCGGTTCGTTCGGACCGACCGGTAGATCGCGCAGGCTCTGTAGATGGTCGGCGATCCGGTCGACCACTGAATGGCCGAGCCGGCGGAACTCGTCGGCCGACAGATCGAGTGGAGAGCTCCGCGACTCGGACATGCGCAGAAGCTACTGCGAGCCGTCGACTCCGTGCAATCATCCGGTCACAAGGTAATCGATGTTCCGAAGCGACGATCAGGTCCTCTCCATGCTGCCAGGTCCATGCGTCCTGCGCGAACCAGTTCTTCGGGAGCTCGCGCGGCAGTCCGAAGCGTACTTCTTGCCTTATTTCGACGAGCAGATGGTCGATCCGTTGCTCGCGAAGCTGAAGCTTGTCTTCCAGACGGCAAATCTCTTGTTCGTTGCGGCCGGCGGCGGTCGTGCAGGACTCGAGACCGCGATCATGTCGACGGTCGCGCCGGGCGAGCGCGTCGTCGTCATCGTGAGCGGCGTGTTCGGCGAGATGATGGAAGAGCTCGTGACGTGGGCTGGCGCAGAAGTAACGGTGTACCCGATGAACCCCGACGAGGCGCTCGATCATGAGCGCCTGCGGGCACTCCTGCATCGCGTTCGTCCGGTTGCGGTGACGATGGTGCACAACGAGACTTCGACCGGCTCGTTGCACCCCATCCGTGACGCGTGCGCGCTCGCACACGAAGTGGACGCCATCACGATCGTTGATTCCGTGTCCTCGCTCGGCGGCATCGACTGTCAGACGGACACCTGGGGAATCGATATCAACGTCACGGCCAGCCAGAAGTGTCTCGAGGGGCCGGTGGGCATCGGGATCATCAGCGTCAGCGATCGTGCATGGCGAAAAATCGAAGCCGCCCCCGAACCGAGTCGCGCCTGGACCCATGATCTTCGTTCGTGGAAAAATCGCTGGATGCCGCTTGCAGCAGGTGGCCGCAATACGCATCGCGGGCGACATGCGCCGATGGCGCTTCCGTCTCAGTTGATCGGTGCACTGCACGCTGGAGTCGAGCTCGTGCTCGCCGAGGGACTCGGCGCGCGGTTTGCGCGCCACGCGACAGCGGGCCTGGCCCTCGAAAGCGGCCTGCGCGCGCTGGGCCTGGTGTCGATCGCGGGCTCGAATTCGTCGCCGACGGTGAAGTGCGTAACTCTTCCTGATGGCGTGATGCCGGAGGCGCTGATCGACATCATGCTCCGCCGCCACCGCGTACGCATCGCGGGCGCGTTCTCGAGAACCACCTGTGTTCGCGTGAGCGCGATGGGCGCTACTGCGGAGGTCTCGCCGATTATCTCGACGCTCATCGCGCTCGAGGACTCGCTCGCGCAACTCGGGCATGTCCCGAGCCCGGGCGCGGGTGCGCGGGCCGCGGAAGACGTGTTCAGAGCAGCGCTCAGGGCATCGCAGTGAGCGTGAGCTGCCGATCGCGCGGCACTGCTGGGCGATGCAGAAATTGCGGGCCAAGCTCGCTTACCGACGGGCAGCCGAGCAGCGTGAGCACGCGATCGAGCTCGCCCTTCAGGATTGTCAGCGCGCGGTCCGCACCCGCTTCGCCACCCGCTGCCAGACCATAAAGGGTTGCGCGTCCAAGCAGGACCGCGCGCGCGCCAAGCGCGAGCGCCTTTGCGACATCCCCTCCGCGACGAAACCCACCGTCGATCATGATCGTCAAGCGTTCGCCGAACTCGGCTGCAATCTCCGGTAGTACGTCGAGCGCAGACACCTCACCGTCGAGCTGGCGACCGCCATGGTTACTGAGCACCACGGCATCCGCGCCGATGCGCACCGCCCGGTCAACATCGTCCCTCGCGAGGAGGCCCTTCAGGATGAGCTTGCGTGGCCAGCGGGCGCGCAGTCTCTCGATGTCCGCCCACGCGAGCGCTGGGTTTGCCTGCGAAGCCAACAGTCGGGCGCCGTCGAGAGGACTTCGCTTGTCTGGCGGCAAAAACTCGTCGAGGTTACCAAAGCCTGGTAGGCCGCGCGGCAGGAACACTCCAAACAGCCAGCGCGGGTGTGCGAGCACGTCGAGCTTGCATCGGAGCGAGAGCTTCATCGGGCGGCTGTAGCTGCGGTCATTCCAGCTTCGATTGCCGAGCACCGGCGCGTCGAGCGTGACAACGAGTGCTTCACATCCGGCGTGATCGGCCCGACTGATCAGCGCCTCGACCGTCGCAGGGTCCTTGAGAACGAACAGTTGAAACCACAGCCGGCCGCCGACCTCCTTGGCGATGGCCTCGAGCCCATCGGATGCCACCGTGCTCGCGGTGAACGGCACACCATGCGTTTTCGCAACGCGGGCCAACGCGATGTCGCCGTGTTTCCACAGCATCCCGTTGAACCCCGTGGGGCCGATCGCGAGCGGCAACGAGCTGGACGCACCAGCGAACGTCGTCGCGAGGGAGCGTGTCGCGACGTCGATGGGAGCCCGATGGACCCATGGATGCTCTCGAAATGCGTCGCGGTTGCGCACGAGTGTTGCCTCATCCTCGGCGCCTCCTTCGAGGTATTCCCACACGAACGACGGCAATCGGCGCCGCGCCATCTCGCGAAGCTCGGCGACATCGAGCGCTCGCCGCACGTCTGTGGCTGAGTAGTACTGCCGGCTCAAGCAATCCAAGTTTATCACAGCGATTGGGCTAGCTAGCTAGATCCAATGCCGCGCACTTTAGGTGGGTTCTCGACGAGGATTTCTTGG
>JAYVWH010000267.1:0-3657 GCA_043786265.1 Kofleriaceae bacterium
GCCGGACGCGCAGATTTGTTCCGACTCCTCGGTGACGAGGACCGGCTGCGCCTGCTCGCGCTGTGTGCGGAGGAAGAGCTGACTGTGGGTGAGCTCGCGTCCCTGCTCGGCGAGAGCCAGCCGCAGATCACCAAGAAATCGCAGCCTCTTCGCGAGGTCGGCCTGCTCGCCGCCCGCCGGGACGGCACCCGCACCCTGCTCAAGTCCGAGATCGTGGCTGACCCTGTGATCGTCGCGGCGCTCGAAGAAGGCCGCAGCCTGTGCAGCAAGGACGGCAGCCTCGCCCGGGTGCCCCGCGTGGTTGCGCAGCGCGAGGAGCTGTCGCGCCGCCTGTTCGCGACCGCGCCCGGCGATATCGTGGCGGCGCCGCCGGCCGCCGATGCCGCGCTGCTGCCGTGGGTGTCGCTGCTCGCCCCGCTGTTGCCCGGTCACGCGCTCGCGATCGATCTCGGCACCGGTGAAGGCGCGCTGCTGCCGCTGCTGTCCCCGCTCTACGAGCGCGTGATCGCCGTCGATCGCAGTCCCGCGCGTCTCGCTCGCTGCAGCGCGCGCATCGAGAGCTGGGGTCTGCCAAATGTTCGACTGCGAGAAGGCAGCGTCGATGATCCCGCGCTCGCCCAAGAGGTCGATCGACTCTCCGCATCGCTGCGCGACGCTGCGCGGTCCGGCGAAGCCGAACCTTGCGAGCACCGCGGTGGTGCCGATCTCGTCGTGATGGCGCGCATGCTCGTGCACGCGAGCCGGCCGCAAGACGTGATCGCATCGGCGACGCGTCTAGTACGCCCGGGCGGCCACCTCGCGATCGTCGACTACCTCCCGCACGACGATGAATCACTGCGCGAGCAAGGTCACGTCTGGCTCGGCTTCGAGCCGACCAAGCTGCGCGGCTGGCTCGAGGGCGCAAAGCTCTCGCCGCTCGCCCTCACCCCATTTTCTAATCACGAACACGCACTCCAACTCGCAGTCGCTAAGAAATAGGAAAGCACCATGGACACTCGTAACGAATTCCCCGCGTTCAAGATCAAGGACCTCACACTCGCCGAGCTGGGGCGCAAGAAGATCCGCATGGCCGAGAAGGAGATGCCGGGTTTGATGTCGCTCCGCGAGGAGTACAAGGGCAAGTCTCCGCTCAAGGGCGCGCGCGTCGCCGGCTGCCTCCACATGACGATCGAGACCGCCGTGCTCATGGAGACCCTGATCTCCCTCGGCGCCGAGGTCACCTGGACCTCGTGCAACATCTACTCGACCCAGGACGAAGCCGCCGCCGCGATGGCGAAGGCTGGCATCCCGGTGTTCGCGTGGAAGGGCGAGAACCTCGAGGAGTACTGGCAGAACATCGAGCTCCAGCTCACCGCATTCCAGGGTGGCAAGGGCCCGAACCTCATCCTCGATGACGGTGGTGACCTGACGCTCCTCGTCCACAAGGGCGTCGAGTGCGAGAAGAAAGGCTCGGCCCCGGATCTGAAGACCGCGACCAACGACGAGATGCGCGTGATCTTCAACGTGCTCACCGACAGCCTGAAGAAGTCCAAGGACCGCTTCACCAAGATGGCGTCGGAGATCAAGGGCGTCTCCGAGGAGACCACCACGGGCGTCCACCGCCTCTACGAGATGGCGAAGACCAACTCGCTCCTGTTCCCGTGCATCAACGTCAACGACTCCGTCACCAAGTCGAAGTTCGACAACCTGTACGGTTGCCGCGAGTCGCTGTTCGACGGCATCAAGCGCGCGACCGACGTCATGGTTGCGGGCAAGGTCGTCGTCATCGCCGGTTACGGCGACGTCGGTAAGGGTTGCGCACACGCTGCACGCGGCCTTGGCGCTCGCGTGCTCATCACCGAGATCGATCCGATCTGCGCGCTGCAGGCAGCGATGGAGGGCTACGAGGTCACCACGATGGAAGATGCCGCGCCGGTGGCCGACATCTTCGTCACCGCGACCGGCTGCATGGACGTGATCAAGGCCGAGCACTTCCAGGTCATGAAGGACGAGGCGATCCTCGCCAACATCGGCCACTTCGACAGCGAGATCCAGGTTGCGTGGCTCGAGAACAACAAGGAGATCAAGGAAGAGAACATCAAGCCCCAGGTTGATCAGTTCATCTTCCCGAACGGCCGGCGCATCACGCTGCTCGCCCGTGGTCGCCTCGTGAACCTCGGCTGCGCGACGGGTCACCCGTCGTTCGTGATGTCGAACTCGTTCACGAACCAGACAATGGCGCAGCTCGCACTATGGGCGAATGCGACCAAGGGCCACGACGAGATGACCGGCATGAAGTTCGAGCCCGGCAAGGTCTACGTTCTCCCGAAGAAGCTCGACGAGAAGGTCGCGCGTCTGCACCTCGCGAAGGTCGGCGTCAAGCTGACCAAGCTATCGAAGGAGCAGGCCGACTACCTCGGCATTCCGACCGACGGCCCGTTCAAGCCCGACCACTACCGCTACTAACCCCGAACTAAACGTCGAGGCGCTTGGCGCCGACGGCGGACACGGCCTCGCGGAACACACGTCCGCGATGGCCGTAGTTCTGGAACATGTCGTAGCTGGCGCACGCGGGTGACAGCACGACCGCGTCACCAGCGCCGCACATCTCGGTCGCGCGGCGCACGGCGTCGTGCATGTCCGTCGCGTCGATCACGGGATAGCGCACGGCGTGTTGTGCCGCGGCGTCGCGGATCAGCGGCGCAGCATTGCCGATCAGGATGATGCCCTTGCACACACCGTCGAGTGCCTCGAGCATCGGCGCGTAGCTGCCGCCCTTGTCGACACCACCCGCGATCAGCACGAGCGGGCGCGGGAAACCGCGGACACTTGCGGCGACGGAGGCGACGTTCGTGCCCTTGCTGTCGTCGTAGTAGTAGATGTCGCTCTTGTCGCCGACGAGCTCCATGCGATGCGGCAACGGGCGATACGCGCGCGCACCCGCACGGACGGCATCGGGCGGAAGGCCGAGTGTCCGCGTTGCGAGATACGCGCACATCGCGTTCTCCATGTTGTGATTACCGACGATGACGAGGTCGTCCATTGGATACGTCTCGTCCCCGTCGGTCGGGGCAAGCCCGCCCGACTCCAGCTTGGGCCCACCCGGCAGGCGCAGCACGATATCGCGCCCGTCGAGGAATGCACCGCGTGTAGCGGTCGCGCCCTTGCGCGAGTCGAAGGTGTAGAGCTGGCTCTTGATGCCTTCTGTCTCGCGCATCGTCCAGGCGTCGGCTGCGTTCGCGATCGCGATGTCACCGGGCGTCTGCCAGTCCCAGATCCGGCCTTTCATCTCGGCGTAGCGCTCCATCGTGCCGAACCGGTCGAGGTGATCCTCGGTGACGTTGGTCAGCACACCCGCGTGTGCGGAGAACGAGGTGCAGTTCTCGAGCATGAACGCCGCGACCTCGACGACGATCCAGCCGCCCTCGACGTTGGCCGGATGATCGACCGCATCGATCATCGGCATGTTGCCGAGGTTGCCGCCGCAGAACGTCGGACGGCCTGACTGCTCGCACAGCTTGCCGGTCAGCGCGGTCGTCGTCGATTTGCCGTTCGTGCCGGTGATCGCGATCACCGTCGCGCCGGGCCCAGAACGCAGGGGGCCGGATTCACTCCGGCCCCCGGGGAAGAGAAAGCGATAGGCGAGCTCGATCTCGGCGATGACCTCGACGCCGGCCG
>JAYVWH010000268.1:0-3598 GCA_043786265.1 Kofleriaceae bacterium
CGTCCGGATCGCGATCGAGGACGAGTGCGGTGGCCTCCCCGCCGGCAAGGCCGAGGAGCTGTTTCGACCCTTCGAGCAGAAGGGCAGCAACCGAACCGGTCTTGGCCTCGGGCTGTCGATCAGTCGCCGCGCGGTACAAGCGAACGCTGGCACTCTCAACGTGCGTAACCTCGCGGGCAAGGGTTGCGTGTTCACCATCGACTTACCTCTGTCGGGTGGGAACTAGGCGCGATCCGTGGCCTCCTTGG
Source organism: Kofleriaceae bacterium (assembly GCA_043786265.1). GTDB lineage: Bacteria > Myxococcota_A > Polyangia > Haliangiales > Haliangiaceae > JABFXX01. The sequence continues at coordinate 249 of JAYVWH010000268.1, forward strand.
TCGATGCAAACCGTTTGCTCCTTGTCGATGATGACGTCGACATGCGAGAGGTCGTCGCCCAGACACTCCGCGAAGTAGGCTACGTGGTTCAGGAGGCGAGTAACGGCCGAGACGCACTCGCCGCGATCATGCGCGAGCGTCCGTCGCTGCTCATCACGGACTGCAACATGCCAAATATGAGTGGGAACGAGCTCGTTGAACAGCTCGCCCACGATGACGGCTTGTGCTCGATCCCCGCAATCGTCATCTCGGCGTTGAGACAGCCGCCGCTGCCGGCCAACGTGGTCGCGTTCCTCGAGAAGCCATTCACGTTGGATCAGCTACGGACTGCCGTCCGCGATGGTCTTGCGAGCTTCGGCGCCCCGGCGGAGTGAGGGTCCACTCAATGGGATCGAGCCGTCGACGGCTCGATGTCGAGCGCCTCCACCTCTTTGATCTCCTTCGCCATGTCCGTCGCAATGACCGTCGCGTCTGCGGTGGTCGCCCCGTCGGTCAATTTCTCGTACATCGACCCGGCTCGCGCCCCAAGATCGTCATTGCGGCGAACGATCGCTACCTCCCCGGGCGCGTGAACTTTGCGGCCATCCTCGTGCGACCGGCGGCAGCGTGCCACCGTCACCGAACCGGCGACACGTCCAGGTGGTAGCGCGAGTTCCGTGTCTCCACGGTCCAATGTGACCCCGAGCTGCTGACACGCTTCACAGCGCTGGTGCGAAGGAGCTTTCCGTCCTCACGCCAGACATGAAGCGGCTCGCCGACTCGGGGTTCCGACGTCAAGATGCCGGTGATCTCGTTCATGCTCTCGTGGTCGGCATCAGTGCCATCGCGAGTCATCACGACACGTAGTGTTGCTTCCATGACGCGTCCTCCTCACGACACTGTGGACACGTAAACGTCGCCTGGAAATCCGGCGATTTCGTAAGAGAGCCTCTGAGGCAGGGCTACCAGCGGAAGACGAAGGTCGTTCCCTGTACATCATCAGACGTCACCTGAACCGAACCGCCGATCGTGACGAGCGACCAATCCATTCTCGGTGAGATTTGGCCGGCGACGACTGGAAGCAGCTCGCACAGTCGTACGCGAAAGCGTTTGCGCCACAGCCCGACGACGCAGCATCGCGGCCCGACCGATTGCGCGCAGCGATCGAACATCGCTTGCACCTCGCGTTCACTCAGCTGTTCATGACGCGCCGATCGCATCGCGACAACGAGCTGCCCAAGGCGCGGCCGTGGATGCTGATGCTGCTCGCCGGCGCACCGATCACGCTCGCGGTCGATCTCGTGCGTCGCGTGGTCCCCGCGGTCGATCGGATCGTCGACGACCGTGCGCGTCGCCGGCGGCAGCGTTGGTTCGCGCGCCACATGGGAGGGCGAGTCGCCGAGTACGCCCCCGTCGAACGATTCACGCGCTAGGCTCGCGCCGCATGTCGAATTCACTGCTCTGCGTCCTCGTCACGTGTGTGGTGAAGCCCGAATCGGTCGGCGCGTTTCGCGATGCGACGCTGATCAACGCGCGCGCCAGCATCGGCGAGCCCGGCATCGCGCGCTTTGACGTGCTCGAGGATCGCGACATCCCGAATCGGTTCGTGCTCGTCGAGGTGTACCGGAGCGCCGACGCGCCGGCCGCGCACAAGGAGACCGCACACTACAAGCGCTGGCGCGACACGGTCGCCGACATGATGGCCGAGCCACGCACGTCGGCGAAGCACACGAACGCGTTCCCCGACGACGCCTGGTTCTGACGCTGCACAAGTAGTGCAATCTCCACGGTTCCTGTGGCCGGCAACTCGACTAGCCGGGGAGTGCCGCGCCCGTGCAAGTAGGCGGAACAGATAGGCCGGTGCCGGGCATCGCGGTTGCTCATTGCCGTGGGTATGCGAAGCACCGGGATCGTCTGCCTCTTCGCGCTGGCCGCCGGCTGCACGGCCGAATCTGACGACTACGTTCCCAGTGGCGCCCCCGAGGAGTCCGACCCCTCGTACGGCGAGGGCGGCAAAGAAGACAGTCCGGCGCCCGGCCCCGAGGTTCCGCTCGCACAGCAGTCCTCCGACATCGGCCAGTTCTTCATGGTCGACCACTATGGCGTGACCGAGGCGGGCTACGCCGACATCCGCCAGAAGATCAAGACCAAGAACCTCGGCTCGATCATCCTGTGGAACCCGACGAGCGCGTCCGGCGAGACGCTGCGCACGATGATCCGGGGCTACTCCGACTACACGAAGACGTCGGGCCGTGACGACCTGTTCTACGCGGTCGATCACGAGGAGCAGCGCACGATCCGCTTTACGCCGTCCAATGGCTACACGCAGCTGGTCCAGGGCAGCACGCTCGGATCGGTCGGCGCGAATCGCGATCGTCTGTGCGAGTTGCACGCACGCATAACGTCGCGCGAGCTTGCATCGACCGGCATGAACATGGCGCTCGGCACGGTGTCCGATATCTACACGAGCGACTCGGGAACGCGCGGCATGTTCCGCACGCGCGCGATCGACGACGAGTCGAACAATGTCGCCGGCTGCATCGTCGCGATGACGAAGGCCTACGCCGCCGAAGGTGGCGTCGTGTTCATCACCAAGCACTTCCCGGGGCTCGGCAACGCGAGCGGCAACACCGACGTTGACGCATCGGTCGCAACGCGCTCGCGCACCAAGTCGGCGATGGAGCGCGAGCTCGCGCCCTATCGTGCTGCATCGCAATCTGTCGGCGCTGCGAACGCATGGGCCTACTTCGGCGCGATGATCAGCCACGCGAGCTACCCGGTGATCGACGGAGGCGCACTGCCCGCCACGCTATCGCCAACGCTCGTGTCGAGCTTCATGCGCGGTGACGCGACGCAATCATTTGGCGGCAAGGACAGTGCCGGCGCCGCGACGACGTTCACGGGCATGAGCTTTCACGGTCTCACCGTCAGCGACGCGTTCTGGACGTGGGGCGCCACGAAGGGTCTCTCCGCAATCGAGCGCGAGCGCCTGATGGCACGTGCGTTCCTCGCGGGCATCGACATCCTGATGATCGCAAAGAGCGACTTCACCGGCGGCTGGGGCTACTTCCAGGAGGTCTACGCGAACATGCTGCCGGCAGCCGAGCAGCAGGCGTTGATCGCCGCGACCGGCTTCACCTCGTGGGACGAGCTGCGCGCAAAGTTCCGCGCGCGCATCACCGAATCTGCGGCGCGCATCCACTCCGTCAAGGCGACGCTCGGCCCCGCGACGAGCCACATGGGCACTGGACCGGCGCGTAACGCGACGACCGAGCTCGCGGCGGAGTACCGCCGGCTCGCGAACTAGCGCGCTTCGAGGGCGGCGAACAGCGGCGCGAGCACCTCGCGATCGCGGCGCGCCTTGTGGACCG
>JAYVWH010000269.1:0-3854 GCA_043786265.1 Kofleriaceae bacterium
TGCTGCGCGTCCACCGGCCAAACAGGATGCCGCCCGCGATCATCCCCAAGAGGATCCACAGCCAGTAGTTGCCGAGGAAGTTAGAGCTCGCGATCAAGAAGCGCGTGTTGAGCGGCAGGGTCTTGCCCTGCTGCGTGAACATCGACGTGATCTGCGGAATGACCTTGATCATCAGCACGGCCATGATGCCGCCGCCGACCACGACCATGACGGCCGGGTAGATCATCGCGCCCTGGATCTTCGACTTGAGCTTCTGGCTGCTCTCGAGGAAGTCCGCGAGGCGCGTGAGGACCTCGTCGAGGTTACCGGCAAGCTCGCCGGCGCGAACCATCGAGATGAACAGCTCGTCGAACAGCTTGGGATGTTTCGCGAGCGCGTCGGCGAGCGGGATGCCCTCGTTGACCGCCGTACGAACTTCCGAGAGCGGCGTCTTGAGCCGCATGTTCTTGATCTGGTCGACGAGCGTGCCGAGGGCGCGTGGCAACGGGATGCCGGCGTGGATCAGTGTCGCGAGCTGGCGCGTGAACGTCGCGATCTCGACCTTGCTGACGCCGCCGAGCAGACCGCCGAGGTCGACATCCTTGGAGAGGCCACCCTTCTTGGCGTTCGCTTCCTTGGACGCCTTGCCGCCCTTGGACAGCTCGAAGCTCGTGACGAGCACGCCGTCCTTGCGCATGAGCTGACGCAACGTCTTGGGCGAGTCCGCATCGCGGACGCCGTTGACGGACTTGCCGCTGTTCGCGACACCTTTGTAAGCGTACATCGGCATCAGTCGGTGCCTTCCGCGGTCATCAGCATGACCTCCTCGGGCGTCGTCATACCGTGGACGACCTTGCGCGCTCCGTCGAGGCGCAACGTGACCATGCCATTTGCGACGGCGGCGTCACGGATCTGGCTGGAATCGGCCTTCTCGAGCGCCAGCTTGCGGACCGGCTCGTTGATCACGAGCATCTCGTAGATGCCAGTACGGCCCTTGTAGCCGAGCTCGTTGCAGGCCGGGCAGCCGACCGGCTCGAGCACGGTGCCGACCGGGCACGGCTTCATGCCCTTGACGTTGGGGAAGTGATAGCCGCCCGCGAAGAACGTTGCCGGGTCGAGACCGAGCTCGCGAAGGACCTCGTCCGACGGCCGGACCGGACGCGCACAGTGATAGCAGGGGCGACGGACGAGGCGCTGGGCGAGCAGACCGACGAGCGAGCTGGTCACGAGGAACGGCTCGAGGCCCATATCGATGAGGCGCGTGATGCCGCCTGCTGCGTCGTTGGTATGGACCGTCGACAGCACGAGGTGGCCCGTGAGCGATGCAGTGATCGCGACGTCGGCGGTCTCGCGGTCACGAATTTCGCCGACCATGATGACGTCCGGGTCCTGGCGCAAGAACGAGCGCAGGCCCGAGGCGAACGTCAGATCGATCTTCGAGTTCACCTGCGTCTGCGAGATGCCTTCGAGCTGGTACTCGACGGGATCCTCGATGGTGAGGATGTTGATGTCGGGCTTGTTGATCTCCGACAGACACGCGTAGAGCGTGGTCGTCTTACCGGAGCCCGTGGGACCGGTGACGAGCAAGATGCCGTGGGGCCGATGGATGACGGCGCGGATCTGGTCGAGGTGATCGTTCGCGAACCCGATGTCGGCGAGGCCGAGGAGCACGCTGCCGCGATCGAGCAGACGGATCGTCACGCTCTCGCCGCCCGCGGTCGGGGCCGTCTCGACACGCATATCGACATCACGACCGGCCATCTTGCGGCGGATACGACCGCTCTGCGGTAGGCGCTTCTCGGCGATGTTGAGGCCGGCCATGATCTTCACGCGCGCGATGATCGACGCGTGGAACTTCTTCGGGGCGCTCTTCACCTTGCTGAGCACGCCGTCGATCCGGTTGCGGACCGTGATCTCTTTTTCGCCGGGACGGATGTGGATATCGGACGCGCCTTCCTTGGCGGCCTGGAACATGAGTGCGTTGACCCACGCGATGATCGGCGCCTCGTCGTTGGCGTCGAGCATGTCGACGAGCTCTTCAGCCTTGCTGAACTCGCCGTCGTCGTCGTCCTTCTTCGCCGACTCCTCTAGCTCGGCACCACCGCGCAGGCGCGAGTAGGTCTTGTTGATGTGGTCGGTGATCTTGTTGCCCGCAGCGACGACCGCCTCGACGGGTTCGCCGAGCAGGACGCCGACGGCGTCGATCACTTCGAGAGCGTGTGGGTCGGCGATCGCCACCATGACGCGACCGTTCGCGTCGCGGCCGAGCGGCATCACGTAGCGCTGGCGCGCGAAGTTGATCGGCAGCTTGTCGATCAGATCGGCCGGGATGTCCTCGGAGCGCGGCAGGTCGCGCAGGTACGGCATGTCGAGCTGGAGTGCGAGCGCGAGCGCGAGCTGGTCCTCGTCGATCAGGCGCAGCCGCACGAGCACCTCACCGAGTAGCCCGCCCTCTTCACGCTGCTTGCCGAGCGCGCGATCGATCGAGTCCTGCGGGACGCCGCAGCGGCGCACGAGGATCTCGCCGATCCGCTCGGGACCGAAGTGAGAGGTCTCGGGACCTCCCGGGAAGACGTAGCTGTTCGGCGTCGCCATGATTACGGCGTTCCTGCCTTTGGAGCAGCGGCCTTGGGAGCCGCCTTCGGGGCGGCCTTCGGGGCGGGCGGCTTTCCGGGCGCCTTCTTGGCGGGGGACGGCTGTCCCGGCGAGGGCTGGGTGTCGACGTCGGGCGTAGGTGCGGGCGCCGGGGTCTCGTCGGGCGCATCGATGCCGGACGGGGCGTACTCGACCGCGCCCTCGTTGACCGTGCGGCGCTCGCCGGCGGCGTCGAACAGGGCCTTATCCTCCTCGACCGAGACGAGCGTCCGATTGATCTCCTCGAGGAGACCGCGCTTGCGGCGGTAGTCGATCCTCGCCTCGTACTTCCTGTCGTTGAGATACGCGAACGATGACGCGAACTCGCGGTACTCGCGGAGCTTGCGCTCCTTGATGTTCGCGAGGTCGAGCTGGTCCTTGATGATGTACGGCGTGAGGAGAATGAGGAGGTTCGTCTTCTTCTTCGACTTCGTCGAGTACTTGAACAGGTAACCGAGGATCGGGATGTCGCCGAGCAGCGGGACCTTCGTGACGTTGTAGACCTCGCGCTCCTGGATCAGACCGCCGATGACGACGCTCTCCTGATCGTGGACGACGACCTGGGTCTTGAGCTTGCGCTCGGCCCACGTCGGACCGAGCTCGGGATCAGAGCCGCCGAGATCCTTCGTCTCCTGCTCGATCTCGAGACGAACGCTGTCATTGCTCGAGATGTGCGGGGTGACGTTGAGCGTGAGGTTGAGCTTCTCGCGCTGGATGTTCTGACCGACCGAGCCGAGCGGGTTACTCGCTCCAGCGGCGCCCCCGAGACCGCCAAACGTCAGGCCCGCCTTGTACGGGATGTTGTTACCGACGGAGAACTCCGCCTTCTCGTTGTCGATCGCGATGATGTGCGGCGCCGACAGGATGTTCGAGTTGTCCTGCGTCGCGAGCGCCTGGAACAGCACCGCATACGACGGGATGCTCGTGCCGAGGCCGAACGACGCCGAGTTCGACAGCGGCGAGCCGATCAGGCCGCCAACGAGGCCCGTCAGCGACGCGATCGACGCCGGCTGGATCGACTTGAGCGTCGACGTCTGCACGCCGCCGAGCACGATCGCATCGCCACCGGCGACCGGCAGACCGCCGTGCGAGCTGGTGCCGAGGTCGAGGCCCTTGGACAGCTGGACCTCGAGGATCAGCGCCTCGATGAAGATCTGGCGGCGCGGCTGGTCGAGCCGGCGAATCACGTCGCGCACCGCAATGTAGTCGCGGCCGCTCGACATGACGATCAGCGAGTTCGT
>JAYVWH010000270.1:0-6002 GCA_043786265.1 Kofleriaceae bacterium
GCACCGTGGGACATCGCCGCGGGAGCGCTGATCGTCAGCGAGGCCGGGGGGAGCGTGACGAATATGACTGGCGGCCGGTTCGACGCGCACTCCGGGGAAGCGGTGGCGTCGAACGGTGCTATTCATGAGCAGCTCGTCACCGAGCTCGCCAGGGTGCGTCCATGACCAAGCTCGTCGCGATGATGTTGTTGGTGGGTGTGCTGGCCGCGCCGGCCGCGGCACAGCCGAAGAAGCAACCGGCCGCCCCGGCACAGCCCAAGACTGCGCCCATCGATCCATACGCGGATCCGGCGCCCGCGGATCCGTACGGGGACACCGCGCCCAAGGATCCCAAGGCCAAGACGCCGAAGGGGAAGAAGGCGCCCGACCCGACCAAGCCCGATCCGAACGCCAAGCCTGTCGATCCGTACGCGCCGCCCAAGGTCGATCCGAAGGACGTCAAAGATGTCCCGCAGGCGATCCCCATGCGCGTCGGCATCAGCGACCTCTCCGCCGTGCAGGGGCTCCTCGCGGTGCAGCGCCTCGACGGGTGGCTGCTCTACGATCGCGATGGCCAGAACCCGATCGCGGTGCGCCTGGTCAAGCCCGATGGTCGTCCGCAGCGACCGTGGTTCTATCTGATCACCGCGAAGGGCGAGCCGACCGCGCTCGTCCACAACTCGGAGGCGCGCAACTTCGAGCATCTGCCCGGCAAGAAGCTCACGTACACGGGCTACCGCGACATGGACAAGCAGATGCGCGCGATGCTCAAAGGCGTCAAGACCGTCGCGATCGAGTACTCGCCGAAGGCGGCGGTGCCGAACATGTCGCGCGTGGATGCGGGCACCGTCGAGCTGTTGCGCGCGGCGGGACTTTCCGTGCGCAGCTCAGAGACGCTCGTGCAGTACACGAAGGCGATCTGGGGCGACGCGGGCCGCACGGCGCACTACGTCGCGGTCCATCACATCGTCGAGCTGCGCAAGGAAGCGCTCGCGTACGTCGCGAAGCAGCTGTCCGCGCGCCAGCCGGTCAGCGAGTACGAGGTCCAGCAGCGCCTGATCCACAACATGACGATGCGCGGCCTCGTCGGTCCGCCGCCGGTCGTCGCTGCGGGCGTCAACACGGCGGATCCGTACTACGTGCCGACCGCCGCGAAGACCGCCCCGATCAAGCCCGGCGACCTGATCGTGATCGGCATCGCCGCGAAGCTCGACAAGCCCGATGGGATCTACGCCGCGCAGACGTGGGTCGCGGTCGCCGATCGCACGGTGCCCGATAACATGCGCAAGGCGTTCGAGACCGCGTCGCTCGCGCGCGATCAGGCACTCGTGCTGATCACGGATCGTGCGCGCAAACATCGTGTCGTCACGGGCGCCGAAGTCGACCAGGCCACGCGAACGTTCATGAAGAAGGCCGGCGTCGTGAGCCAGGTCATGCATCGCACGGGGCATTCGATCGACAACGACCTGCAGGGTGGTGGCGCCGACCTCGACGACTTCGAGGTCAAGGACACGCGCATCATGACCCCGGGCACCGGTTTTACCGTCGGGCCGGGCCTGTACTTCCCCGGTCAGTTCGGCGTGCGCACGGAAGTCTCGGTGTATCTGTCACCGACGGGCCCCGAGGTCACGACGCCCGCGCAAGACGATATCGAGCCGCTGATCAAGTGACGAAGGGCATCTCGGCGCTGATCCTCGCCGGCGGCAAGGCGACCCGGCTCGGCGGGATCGCGAAGCACGAGATCGTGATCGAGGGCCGCACGATCTTCGAGCGCCAGGTCGCGCTGCTCGCGCCCCGCGTCCTCGAGATCCTCGTGTCGTCGCCAGCGGACATCGCCGGCTACCGAACCGTGCGCGATGCGGTCGCCGGGGCAGGGCCGCTCGCCGGCATCGCGGCTGGGCTGTCCGCAAGCCGGACGGAGTGGGTGCTGGTCGTCGCGGGGGACATGCCGCACATCACGGGCGACCTCCTGGACCGCATGAGCGCGGAAGCCAACGCGAGCTCCGACGAGGACCTCATCGCACGCGAGCTCTGCGCCATTGGTGTCCGTAGCGGTGGTCTCCCGGAACCCCTGCTGTGCATCCTCCACCGCGGAGTGCTGGGTACCATCGAGCGGCGTCTCGCCGCGGGCCGCTACAAAGCCAGTGGGTTGCTCACGGATGAGGGCCTCCGCGTCACCTGGATCGAGGCTGCCGATCCGCGCGCATTACGCAACGTGAATTCGCCCGAGGATCTATGATCCGGTGCGGGAGTAACTCAGCGTAGTAATTGCACTAAAGCCGTCGTTTACTTTCTCACCCGAGATGCTGTAGACACCTCTCGTCGTGCGCATTGGACCGATCAACGTAGAGACGCCCGTGCTCCTGGCACCGATGGCGGCAGTCACCGACCTGCCGTTCCGCACGGTGGCCGAGGAGCTCGGCGTTGGCTTCACGATCACCGAGTTCCTGTCGGCCCACGCGCTCGCGAGCGGTGACAAGAAGACCGAGTCGAAGATGACCGCGTCACTCGCGGGCCGTCAGTTCGGCGTGCAGATCTTCGGCCGCGAGGAAGCGGCGATGCAGGAGGCTGCTCGAATGGCGGTCGCGATCGGTGCGTCGCTGGTCGACATCAACATGGGCTGCCCGGCCAAGCGCGTGGTCGCGGGCGAGTGCGGTAGCGCGCTCATGCGCGAGCCCAAGATCGCACAGCATCTCGTACGCACGGTGGTCGCCGCCGTTCCGCCGCACATCCCGGTCACCGTGAAGCACCGCGCCGGATGGAACCAGGACAACCGCAACGCGCCCGACTTCGCATGCGCGATGGTCGAGGCCGGCGCGCAGATGATCACGGTGCACGGTCGCACGCGCACCCAGGGGTTCTCGGGCAAGAGCGACAACGAGATCATCAAGCTCGTGCGCGACGCGGTTCCCAAGAATATTCCGGTCGTCGGCAACGGCGACGTCGTCGACGTGGCGGGCTACCTTGCGATGCGCGAGCAGACCGGCTGCGATGCCGTGATGATCGGCCGCGGTGCGATGGGCAATCCATGGCTGTTCGGCCGCATCCGCGAGGTCTGCAACGGCCGCCCCGATCCGGGCCCGCCCACGCTCGTCGAGCGCGTGGGCGTTTATCGCCGTCACCTCGGTCTGATCGAGGTGATGAAGGCGGGCCATCGCCTGATGAACGAGGTCCGCAAGGCATGTGCGTGGTATGCGCGCGGCCTGTTCGGCTGCAATGCGCTGCGCCTGCGCGTGTGGGAGGCCCCGGATCTCGCGACGGCGCGCGCACTGTGCGAGGAGTACTTCGACAACCTGATGGAGCGCGAGGCCCGCGGCATGTCGGCCGAAGGCATGCGCTCCACCAAGGACGCCGAGCTCGAAAGCAACGAGGCAGCTTAGTGCTCCGTTCCGACGTTCGTGCGAACGACTTCCTCGTCGCCGAGAGCAAATCGATGAAAGCGGTCGCCGCCCTGGTGGCCCAGTACGCCGACGGTGGCGCGCCTGTGCTGATCACCGGCGAGCATGGCGCAGGTCGCGAGCTCGTCGCACGCGTGCTGCACCAGCGTGGTCCGCGTGGGCGCGGCCGGTTCGTCGCGGTACGCCCGACGTTCGAAGGTCTCGATGTCCCCGGCGTGTTCGGCGACGATGCGTGCGAGCGTGCCAAGCGTGCGCTACGCGCTGCGGCGGGCGGCACGCTGCTCATCAAGGACGTCAGCGATCTGAGCGCGCCATCGCAGAAGACGCTGCGCCGTGCGATCCACGAGCGCCGCGAGCCCGACGCCCACGACCTCCAGGTCGTCGCGACCGCCGACATCGATGTCGACCACGCGGTCGACGCTCAGATCGTGTCGCGCGAGCTCTACGATCTCTTCGCGCCGCGCCGCATCGAGGTTCCGCCGCTGCGGGACCGCGTCGAGGACCTGCCAGCTCTGATCGAGCGATGGATCAAGCACTACGCCGCGGAGATGGACCGCACGCGGCCCACCGTCGCGAGCCGCGCCCATGAACGCCTCGCGCTGTATCCGTGGCCCGGCAACGTCGCCGAGCTGAAGTCGATCGCGCGCAGGCTGCTCGTGCGCGTGTCGCGCAGCCGGATCGAGGCGGGCGACGTCGACGAGGTGCTGCCGGTCGTCGCGACCCGCGTCCCTCTCGAGGACCTCGCGTTCGAGGAGATGGTCAAGGCGAAGCTCGCCGGCCTGCTCGCGCGCATCGACGGCTATCCCGTCCACGACCTCTACGAAAAGGTGCTCGCCCGCGTCGAACGCCCGCTGTTCGACCTCGTGCTCGCGCACACCGGTGGCAACCAGCTCAAGGCCGCGGAGATCCTCGGCCTCAACCGGAACACGCTGCGCAAGAAGCTGGCCGAGCTCGGGATGCAGAAGAAGACCTCGAAGAAGGGCCGCGAAGACCGCGCCCTCGACGAAGCCTGAGGCAGTAAATTTGTCCCCGCAACGTCGCGCGCCGATCATTGGCGCGTGAACCTGCTCGACCCCCGCCGCAGCGCTCCCCGCATCATGGTCGACGGTCTCTGTGGGGTCGTCTCCAACGACGACCTCCGCCACGCATCGATGATGGACTTATCGATGACGGGCGTGCGGCTCGAGCGCCCGTTCGACCCGAAGGCCGCCAAGCCGGTCGTCCAGCTCGAGATCGATCTGCCCGGGCTCGACGAGGTCGTGTGGGCGCGTGGCGTTGTCACGTTCGCGGTGCTCACGCCGATGGGCGGCAAGACCCTCGACGGCCAGCCGCGGTTCTGGTGCCGTGCCGGCCTGCGCCTCGAAGATGTCTGCCGCCGCGAGCGCCGCATGCTCCTCGACTACGTCGTCGAGAATCTGCGTTCGCGCCGTCCCGTGCCGCTCGAGCCCGTCGCGCCGCGGACATTGAGCCGTGGTGAGCTCGCCGCGAGCCTCGCCGGCCGTCCGCGCGTCGCGGCCTGAGTACGTCACGCCCGCGAACGGTGGCGGGTTCTGTCGCCACCGTGTGACCAGGGCTTGACGGTATCTGCCAGCTGACCGGGTACAGATTGCGCACGTCCACGGGCTTGGTCATCCCCGCGGGACGGCACGCCCATTGCTAATTGCCGCCGGTATGGACGGTCTGTTTGAAATCGTTGTGCTGATCATCCTCGCGAGCCCGCTGATCGCGTTCGCGCTGCGCCGCACAGGTTTCGGGTTGATCCCCGGATCGCTCCTGATGTTTGGCGCCGTCCTGTTGCTCGTGACGATTCGGCCCGTCCACGACGACGTCGGTGGCATTGGTGCGCTCGGAAACGGCATCCAGGCCATCGGCGGCATCGCAATTGGGCTTTGGGGTCTGATCTCGTTCGCGCTCGGCCGCCCCAGGAGCCGCAAGCCGGCTGTGCCGGCGCTTCCGGTCGCGCGGGCTCGCTAGGTCAGGCCTTCGGCTCGCCGTCCGCTGTTAACGGCCATCGCCTCCGCCGCGGCGATGCACAGTGTGGTGATGCCTTCTGGCTTCGAGCATCGGCATCGTGACTTGCCGCTCTTGCCTCGCGATCTCGGCGCTCCTCGGCTGCTGGTCTATGCGTTGATGGCGCGCCACGGCCGGCGGCAGCTCTCCGACCTCGCGGCATTAGTGCGACGCGCATTCGAGACCGCGTAGTCAGCGCGCGGGAAGTAACTCGCCAAGCTTGCGTTTCGCGTGGTGTAGCCGCCGCCATCCCAACGTGATCAACCAAGACGAAGTCGCGCCGCGCACGACCGAACAAGGTGCGCACTCGTACACGACGCGGACGTTCCGCCGCCGAGCGGCCGGGACGTCCGTGAGCTCGAGCGGACGCCCAGCACGCTTCCACCCAGTCCTCAACAACCACGAATGTGGCTCGGCCACGGTTCGAGTCTCCGGCGGTGCGAGTCCATTCCTCCATGACTCGTCCTTCCAGCCGTCAAACCACCAAGCCGACGAGTACGGATCCATGCCGTTGAAACGAGGATCGAGACGCTCGCCGTGCCGGTTCGCGTTGAGGAGCACGTAGCAGAGTGCGTTGCGGGTCTGGGTCGGCGTCGTGATGACCTCGACGTGATA
>JAYVWH010000271.1:0-3223 GCA_043786265.1 Kofleriaceae bacterium
TCGACTTCGACGCACGCGATCGGATCGCCAGCTTGTTTGTGTTCTCCTCCAACGACGCGGAGATTCGAGCGACCTTCGACCGCGTGTTTGCGCCGATTCTTCCTGATGAAACGCGCGAGATCCTGCGTGCGGCTCTCGCTCGCGACCTTGTTAAGGATCGACGGCGGATTGTTTATTCGCTCGGTGGTCCCGGAGACATCAATGGCTCGGTCCTGGAGAAGATCATGACCGACGAGGGCGGGGACAAAAGTGCCATGTGGATACTTGTAGGAATATGAACGGTTTCAAATATTTAGCGACTCGCGCAACTCGTCGGTGTATGGGTCGATAAGCCCGGTATGGACGCACTGATCGAGCTCAAAGCCCGCATCCGATGGACCCTCGCCCGGATTGGCGAGATCGTGAACGCGGGACGAGATGATGGGTGGCTTACCGGGCGGCAGCTCGACGTAGCGGACAGTGATGGGTGCCTGGAGGTCCTGGCATCCCATAGCGGCGTCACCCCGATGCGGCTGCTCGCGTCGCGCCTGAAGCTGCGCGCTGTCGAGGTCGACATGCTGTGGCTCCTCGCGTGCGTGGAGCTTGACCCGCACGTCGCGCATGCGGCGCAGGTCCTGGTGTTTGCGGGCATGCACGAGCTGAGCGCTCAGATGGTCGAACGCCTCGTCGCGCGGGCAGGGTCACTCGAGCCTGCAATCTTTGAACGTCTTCATCAGCTCGGGCTGATCGAGACGACCTTCGACTCGCGCGTTCCGCTCTACCGCCGGCCCGTTCGCGTTCATGATCGAGTTCTCGACGCAGCGCGCGGCGAAATCGACCTCGACCGGTCGCTGCGAAAGTTCGCGATGCTCGAGACGGAGATCGATGTGCGCCGCAAGACACTGGGGATCATAACGGCGATCCCCGCAGAGCTTCGTGCCGCAGCTTCAGCAGAGGAACCGAGGCTTGTCGTGGTCATGGGGCCTGACGGGAGCGGTCGTCGCACGATGACCTTGCGAGCCATCGCAGGCACAGGACGCAGCGCGATTACGGTCGATGCTGACCTGCTCGCGCGCGAGGAGATGCCATTGCTCGCGCAGCTTCGTGCCATCGCGCGAGAATGCCGAATCCACGATGCGTTGCCGATCCTTCGGGTATTCGACGATGTTCCCGGACTCGGAACTCCGGTCGAGCGCGAGCTGGTTGCCACGTTAGGACGTCCGGTGTTTGTAACCGCGCGTGAGGCGATCGAGTGCGCGACCTCGATCGCGTTGACCGGCATCCGTGCTCCTCATCTCGATACCGCCGAGCGCGGGGCCATCTGGCGTCGCGCCCTTCCTGCGGCGAATAGCTCGGTAATTGACGAATGTGCTCACAAGTATTCGGTGACACCCGGCCTGATTCATCGCGCTGCTCGAACAGTCTCTGCGGTGGAAGGCGGTATCGACCTCGTGCACGTACAGGCGGGACTTCGCGCTCACCTGGATCGCGAGCTGTCAGCATCGGCACGTCGGATCGAGACCACGCAGTCATGGGATGATCTAGTTCTGCCGATCGACCAATTCGACCTGCTGATCGAGCTGGTCGCGCGCGTGCGCCGGCGCGACCAGGTCATGCAGGAGTGGGGATTTGCGAACAAAGTCGGTCGCGGGACAGGAACGGCTGCACTGATGTCAGGCCCCCCGGGCACTGGCAAAACGATGATCGCTGGCTTGATCGCGCGAGAGCTCGGGCTCGATCTCTATCAGGTCGACCTGTCGAAGATCGTGTCCAAGTACATCGGTGAAACCGAGAAGCAGCTCGCGAAGCTGTTCGATGCTGCGGAATCTGGCCAGGCCATTCTGCTGTTCGACGAGGCCGATTCTGTATTCGCAAAACGTACCGAAGTGAAGGGCAGCAACGATCGGTACGCAAATCTCCAGGTGAACTACCTCCTGCAGCGGATGGAGAGCTTCTCGGGAATCACGCTGCTCACGACGAACCATGAGACGAGCATCGATCCAGCGTTTCTGCGCCGCCTCGCATTTCACATTCGCATTCCGCTGCCCGAAGAACGCGAGCGCGAACACATCTGGACCGCGATGCTACCGAGCGCTGCCCCAATCTCCGCGGACCTGGACGTACGCCAGCTCGCTCAGCGGTTCGCGATGAGCGGCGGCTATATTCGCAACGCGGTGCTGCGTGCTGCATTCATGGCCGCAGAGGAGGGCAGCGAGATCGCAACACGGCACCTGGAGAGCGCCGCAAAGCTCGAGTACGAAGGGATGGGGAAGATCGCGGCGTAGCGTAGTATCGCGCCGAGTTAGCCGCCGGTCGGCATGTGGAGGCCGATGCCGATGAGCAGGAACAGGGCCACCAGCGCGACCACAATCACGATGTACATCGCCTTCGATGCCTTCGGATTCACGCCGTTCTCGGCCATGTCCTTGTCGTGGTCGACGTTCGGCGACTCGTAAGGCCCGACGATCAGGTTTGGTGGCTTGCCCATGGTCTCGCTACTCTGATGCTCATTCCATTATCGGAGGTGCCGAAGTGTCGCGCGGTGTTGTGTCGCAGTGTATTTCGAATGTTGTACTTTAAAGTATCATGATAGATTAAATCTGTTGTTTAAGAGGATGGTGTCCCTGCCTGACCCTGGGAAGGAGTCGTTCTTCCTGTGGGGCCCGCGCCAGAGCGGCAAGACCACGCTTTTGAAGGAGCGGTATGCGACCGCGCGGTGGATCGACCTGCTCAAGTCCGAGGAGTACCGGCGGTATCTCGACCAACCAGAGCTACTCCGGCAGGAGCTCGCGGCAGAGCCTGTATCGCAGGTCGTGATCGACGAGATCCAGAAGGTCCCGCAGCTGCTCGACGAGGTGCACTGGCTGATCGAGAACACGAAGACCTCCTTCGCTCTGTGTGGATCGAGTGCCCGCAAGTTGAAGCGAGGGGCGGCGAATCTACTCGGAGGCCGTGCGGTGAGGTACGAGCTGTTCGGAATGACGGCTGCGGAGCTCGGCGCTGAGTTCGAGCTCGACCGCGTACTCAACCGAGGCTACTTGCCGCGCATCTATCTCGCGGAGCGCGCCGGGCGACTCATGGCGGCGTATGTAGCGGACTACCTGCGCGAGGAGATCGCGGCCGAAGGGCTGGTTCGTAACGTTCCCGTGTTCTCCCGCTTTCTCGACGTCGCTGCGCTGTCCGACACGGACCTGGTGAACTACTCCAACATCGCTCGAGACTGCGGCGTCTCTAGCCCAACCGT
>JAYVWH010000272.1:0-3095 GCA_043786265.1 Kofleriaceae bacterium
GCGAAGGCCGCGCCAACGACCGTCGAGTCGCTCACCACGCGCTACCTCGACGGCCTGTTCAAAGCCAAGCCGCACCTCGCCACGTTCATGGGCGAGCACAGGTACGACGGCAAGCTGCCCGATCACTCAGCCACCGCGCTCACAGCTCGCGACAAGGAGCTCGTGGCGCTGCAGAAGGCAGTGGCCGCTGTGCCGACGCCGACGCTCGACGCCGAGATCGACAAGCAGATCCTCGGCGACGGCATCGCGCTCGAGCTGCTCTATCTCCGCGAGATTCGCGACTGGGAGTGGGACCCGCGCCTCAACGACTCGTTTCCGTATTACGACCCGCGCGAGATCGTCGCGGGCCGGCTGTCCGACATCATTCACGGCGACTTTGCCGACGAAGCGGCCCGCCACAAGAGCGTCAACGAGCAGCTGGCCGGGTTGCCGCACTACCTCGATGTCGAGATGAAGTCGCTGGCGTCGGGCAAGCATCACGTCGCGCAGGTCATGCTCGAGCAGGCGATCAAGGGCAACAAGGGCCGCGTCGAGTTCTTCGAGACCGAGGTCAAGGCGTTCACCGGCAAGGACGCCAAGGGTGAGAAGGCGCGCGCGAAGGCGGTCGTCGCGCTCGGGAAGTTCCAGAAGTTCCTGGAGACCAAGCTCGCGAAGCGCGCCGACGGCGACTGGCGACTCGGCGCCGAGCTCTACGCGAAGAAGTTCCCGCTGGCGCTACAAACGTCATTGACGCCGGACCAGGTCGTGCCTCGCGCGGAGCAAGCGTTTGCCGATGCGCGCAAGAAGCTGTTCGACGTCGCGCGCAGGCTTCACGGGCAGCTCTGGCCCAAGGACGCGCAGCCGACCGCGAACGCAACCCCAGACATCCAGAAGAAGACGATCGAGCGCGTCAAGGAAGAGCTGTCGAAGGACCACGCAAAGCCCGATGATCTCGTGGCCGCACATGGTCGCAACCTCGACCGGCTACGTGACTTCATCACGAAGCATGATCTCCTGACCCTGCCCCCGAAGGAGACGTTGACGGTGGAGCCGATGCCCGCCTTCAAGCGTGGTTCGAGTGCCGCGGAGTATCTGGCGCCCGGTGTGCTGATGAAGGGTGATAGCTGGAAGGCGACGTACTTCATCGATCCGATCGATCCGACATGGCCGGCCGACAAGGTCGAGTCGTACTTGCGTGGCCAGAATGACTACGAGGTACAGCTCGTCGCCGCACACGAGGCGTACCCCGGCCATCACACGCAGTACAGCTACGCCAAGAAGCAGCTCGCCCCGCTGCGCGCGGTGCTGTGGAACGCAGCGTTCGTCGAGGGCTGGGCCGTGTACGGCGAAGGCCTGATGGTCTCGCTCGGCTGGGGTGACAAGGCCAACGACCGATTCAAGTTCTACGACCTGCGCGGGCAGATGATCGTCGCCGCGAATGCGCTGCTCGACATCAAGCTGCAGTCCGGCAAGATGACGGACGAGGAGGCCGTGAAGTTCATGGTCGCGGAGGGCTACCAGGAGCAAGCGATGGCAGAGAAGAAGCTGCTCCGCGCAAAGCTCGACTCGACGCAGCTCGTCCAGTACTTCCTCGGATTGTCCGAGATCCAGGAGCTCGAGCGCGACTACCGCAAGCAGGTCGGGACGAAGTACAACCAGCGAACGTTTGACGAGGGCCTGATCGGCCACGGCTCGGTCGCGGTGAAGTTCTTGCGCCGGTTCCTCATCGACGCGAAGTAGCCACTACCCCAGCGGCACGAGAGGAAGCTACTTGGTCACGAGCCGGCGCTTCGCGTCGACGACGAGCTGGTCGTTGGCGTCTGCAGCGGCGGCGAGAGCCAGGAACGCACGGTAGGTGTCCGGCGCATCAGCACTGCCGAGCCCTTCGCGGGCGCGGGCCAGGTAGTACGTCAGCTGCGGCCAGTGCCGAAGCGACGGCCGATACTCGACCCACACGACTTCGCCGGGACGTGACATGCAGGTCTGGATCTCGCTGTAGGCCTGCGGGAATCGCTTGGCGTCGAGTGCGGCACGTGCGAGTAGGAAGTGGCCAAACCATCGATCGGAGATCGTCAGCGCGTCCTCGATCTGGACCATCGCATCTTCGGGTTTGCCGTGAAGGCGCGCGGCCTCCCCATGCAACAGCTTGGACCAAGCGCGCGAATCCGGCGTCCCTTCTTTCGCGAGTGCATCGGCAGCGGCGAGCGCGGACTTCTCATCGCCCGCGGCGAGCTCCACGAGCCCGACGGCGAAGCGGCGGACCGGCTCGACGGTAACCTCGGCAGCCGCAGCAAGCGCCGCTCGTTTGTCACCACGACGCAGCTCCAACTCCGCCAGCATCACGTACTTGAGCTCGGCCGGGTCGGCGGCCTTTGCAGCCACGTCGACCGCGATGCTCTTCGTCAGGATCTGGGCTGCATCGGTGTAGCGACCCTCCGCCATCGCGATGTCGGGCTCGATCACGCCCGCGTACGACGCGTCGACGGTGCGCAGCTTCTCGACCGCCTGGATGGCGACGTCGCGCTTGCCGAGCGTGTAGGCCGCGACCGCGGTGTACTCGAATAGCTCGGGCAATGGGCGCGAGAAGTCGACCAGGACCTTCTGAGCCTCGCGCAATGCACCGTCGAACTGCCCCGCGAAGATGAGGTAGTTGGCGAGGTTCGCGCGGGGAAACAGCTCGAATGGATGCTCGCGCGCAGCCCGCGTGCCCGCCTCGAGCGCCTTCTTGGGATCGTTGCCGAGGGCGTATGCGATGCCGAGGTTCGTGGTCGCTCCGAGATCGCCCGGCCACTTCGCGAGCAGGTCCTCGTAAGACGCGGTGGCCCGCTTGTACTCGTTGGTGACGAGCATGTAGTAGTCGCCGAGGAACTTGAGTCGATCGCGTTCCCCCATTCGGTCGATGAACTGGAGCACCACATTGAAGTGCTCCGCGGCATCGTTTCGGCGCGACATGTTCGCGAACGTGCGACCAAGCAACACGCGCGCGGCGACGAACTCGGGGTCGAGCTTGATCGCGAGGTGGAGATGATCGACGCAGCCATCCGTGTTCCCACTACGACACATACCGAACCCAACCGCGTACTCGTGATCAGCCTCGAGGGACAGCGATTGCCCGG
>JAYVWH010000273.1:0-3196 GCA_043786265.1 Kofleriaceae bacterium
CACGCATCAGCCTCGACGCGTGGCTCGTTACCGACATTGGTATGGTCCGCGAGCACAACGAGGACTCCGCCTTCATGGAAGCCGGACAGGGCTTCTTCATCGTGGCCGACGGAATGGGTGGGCACGCCGCCGGCGAGGTCGCCTCTGCGATGGCCGTCGACAGCGTGCGCCAGACCCTCGAGGCTGCGCGTCCCGAGATCGACGCCTTCAAGAAGGAACCGTCGGATTCCGGCCGTCGTGGACTCGTCCAGCTGCTGCAGTCCGCTGTGCTGCAGGCACACCAGGCCGTGTATCAGCGCGGCCAGACCGAGGCCGACAAACAAGGCATGGGGACGACACTCGATGTCGTGCTCGTGGCCGGCAGCGAGGCCTTCGTCGCCCACGTCGGCGACAGCCGCACGTATCTCGTGCGCGAGGGCCGCTCGTCGCAGATCACCACGGATCACACCGTCGCAGAGGTCCTCGTCATCGAGGGCAAGCTGACGATCGTAGAGGCCCAGGTCTCCCCGCTGCGCACGATACTGGTCAACGCGATCGGCGTCTCGGCCGATGTCGGCGTCGAGATGGCACACGTCTCGCTCAAGAAGAACGACCGCCTACTGCTGTGCAGCGACGGCCTGCACGACTACTTCCCCGTCGAGGAAGAGATCGCGCAGCGCATGGCGGCCGATCACCCCGGCGATGCGCTCAAGGAGATGGTCGAGCTCGCGAAGACGCGCGGCGGCCACGACAACATCACGGGTGTCGCGGTGCACATCACCGATCTGATCGAGTCCGCCACGCCCGAGAAGGTTGGCGACGATTCGACCCAGCCCGTCGATCTCACCGGCAATCCGTTCGCCGCCGACGAACCGACGATGACGGCGCTGCATCCGCCGGTCAACGCCGCGCCACCCGCCGGTGGCTTCACGAACAAGACGCAGCCGATGCGCGCTATGGGTGGCCACGGTGGCGAGCTGGCGACCGCACCGACGGTCCCGCCGCCCCTCTCGGGCCCCAAAGCCGACAAGGCGATCCCCAAGAAGGGCGCCGAGAAGGTCGACTGGTCCGCGACCACCGATCCGAAGGGCACCAGCGCCGAAGATGTCAACGACGGCGAAGGCCCGACGAACGTCGCGGTCAAGCCGTTGCCCGACGACAACGGCACGACGTAGATCGCAAGCGCCGGCTCTGCTCGCCCGCGCAGCGGCGCCGAAGGCGGCGCGTAGTCGGATCTCCTCACCGCCCCGCGGGCGTGACGCGATCGACCTTGGTCTCGCGCTCGATCTCGACGCGCTCGTCGCCGCTCTGCGCGTCTGCGACAAGGACATCGCCACGGCGTGCTCGCTCGAACGCGCGGTTTGCGTCCGCGCGATTGCGCTTGAGCAGTCGCAACGGCACGCGCCCGGCATCGCTGCACCCGAACAGCTCGAGCTTGCCCTTCGCGGCACGGGGCTGGCTGACCACCCGCCACGCATTCGGCGCCTCGACGAGCGGCGCGTCCGTACGTCGCAGCACGAGATACGAGAACTTCATCCCGCCATCGCGCAGGTGTGTGTGGCGCGCGAGGTCGGCGGTTCGCGGCGGCAGAGCGATCAGGCGATCCTCGTGGCACCAATCCTCGGGATCGGCGAGTGCCGGGCATGGCGCGCCTCGGCGTGTACAGGGCGCGAAGACGTGTGCGTTGCCATGCGCGACAACGGCATCACGCAGCTCGTGCAAGTTGCGCGAGGTGTCGCGCAGCGCAGGCTCGACGATGATCACGGCCCCATCGGGCGCGATCGCCGCGACTGCGCGCTCGACGAGCGCGAGCCGAGCGGGCGGTGCCAGCTCGTTGAGCACGGTCCCCATCAGCACGAGGTCACACGCAGGGATCGACGTCGACTCGACATCCGCCGCACGGGTGACGATCGAAAGATCTATGTCGCGCTTCTCGGCGAGCGCGCGGACGCTGGCGCCGGCGATGCGCAGGGCATCGACGTCTCGATCGATCGCGAGGATGTCGAACGTGGCGTCACCGCGAGCGTCCGACACCAGATGCGTGACGAGCCCGAGCGACATCGCGCCGCAGCCCGCACCGACATCGACGACGCGTAGCGGGCGGCGCGCTGGGATCGCGTTACGTCCCGCCAGCTCGGCGAGCGGCACGGCGACCTTCATCGCGTCGGCGAGCGTGAAGAACGTCGCTCTCGCAGCGAGGTCCGCGGTCTTGTTCGCCGGGGCAGAGAGCCGGTCGCGCTCGGAGGTGTAGCGACGTGACCGGTCCATGATCGCTGCGGTCAACGCCGGGCTCGTCAGTGGACCATCGCCGACCACACCTCGCGCAGCGGCGTACACGATGTCCTCGAGCTCGGCGGGAACGACCCAGGTCATGGATGGCTGATGTCTAGCGTGATGTCGGCGAGGACGCCCGCCGTGACAGTGATCGTTCCCGTCGCCGTGCGTGATTCACCCCCGTTGCGCGCGAGGAGCCACGCCCGGACGGGATGGGTCCCGACCGGCACGTCGCGCATGACCACCTGCCCCGACGGATCGGTGACCGCGACATAGGGAGTCGTCGCACGCACGACTGCGGCGACATCACCGGTGCCGTACGCGACGGTGTAGACCGTGTCGGGCTCGAGTGCCGCCTCGACCTCGTGCCCGGTGATCGGTAGGTAGACGGTGCGCGGCTTGCCCGCGAGCGGTGCACCCGCGAGCGGCCTGGCGACCTCGGTGATCGCGACCGTCACCGGCTCTTGCATTGCACTGGCAATCGCGAGCGTGGCGCCCGCGACGACGGTCCGGGGCGAAAGCTCGCAGTCTTCGATGACGATCCGAGCGGTGGACGGTTCGAACGCTTTCCCATGATCGACGTCGACGACGACCAGCACGTCAGGCACACCCCACGTTGTCGTCGGTACGAGCGCCGCTGCCCTCGGGGTGCCACACGCTGTCACGGGCCCGGGCGCGCGCATCGCTAGCGGCACGTCCTTCCACTCGACGCGGACCTGTACGTCCCCTGTCTTCGCGGCGGTGTCAACGCGATAACCGTGGACGAGCGCCGGCGGTGGCGATGGTGTCGCGTCGGCTTTCGGCGGTGCGTGCTTTGCATCCTCGACGGCCTTGGCCTTGCCGCCGGAGCACGCCGCCAGCACGACGGCGCACAGCCTCAGCCCCACGAGCGCAGCTCCGCTACGAGCACGTCGCGATCGGCGCACAGATCGTTGACGCCCGC
>JAYVWH010000274.1:0-3222 GCA_043786265.1 Kofleriaceae bacterium
ATGACGATCCGATAGGTGTCACCGTCGAGGCGGAGCACCTCGAGGGTCTGTGCCGTCGGGTCCACCATCCACACGTGGCGGACGTTGGAACGCGCGTACAGCGGGAGCTTGCGTCCGCGATCGAACGCCGCTGTGGACGGCGAAGAAACCTCGGCAAGCCAGTCGGGCGCCAGTGTGAAGAACGCTTCCTCGACCGGCATCTCCGGCATACGTTCACGGCGCCACCCAGCGATATCAGGAACCACGACGTTTGCGCCGAGATGAAGCTCGGGTTCGTCGACGATCATCCAACCACCGGGGCCTCCGCGGCCGCGTTTGAACGGTGGCCCTAGCTCTTCGCCGAGGGCCGAGCTTGCCAACGCATGACGCGGTGACGGACGTGGCGACACATAGAGCTCGCCGGCAACTAGCTCGCCGACCACATCCTCGGGAAGCGCCAGGATGTCGCTGTACGTCGCAGGCTTGCTAGCGGGCGCGAGCACGACAGCGAGAATAGCACCTCACGTGCGGCTTCGGTATTTGCATCAGAGGACGCGTGCTGTCGCTAACCGACGATCACGTCGACGTTCGTGCCCACCGCTTCGGTACGGATCGGCACGTCGAGGAATTCGCGGATCGTCTCGATGTTTGTCATCGCGTGGAGCGACAGCGGCCCGAACGTGCGGAACTTGCCGCCACCTGCGAGCGCGAGCGGCAATAGCAGCTGATCGGCGAGGCACTCACCGACCGGCACACCCGCCTCGAGAAAGTCTTCGAGCTCGTCGAGGGCGTCGTCGGCGACATCCTCGGCCGGATAGCCCTTGCGGCCGTGCGACGTGATCAGCTCGCGCGCACCACTCTCGAGCTCGACTTCGCACATGAAGATGTTGTGCGGTCCCTGCTTGGGAAACTCGAGCAGCTCGCACTTCGGACTGTCGAGTCGCTCCTGTGCACACGCCAGCTCACGCTCGCCCACGTGCCGCGGCAGGCTCGCGCAGATCGCGGTGGCACGCCGCCCGATAACGCGACCGGCTTGCACGAGCTCGATCGGCTTCAGCTTGCTCGGCTTGACGGCGAGCTCGACGACGCCACCGCCGTCCGGCATGAACCCGTGACGCGCGAGCGTGAGAGTCACGTCGGCGCCCATCGCGCGCAGGTGCGGTAGGAACACGCGATCGAGAAACTCGAACGGTGGTGCCATCGGGTTGTGCGTGCCGCCGGTGATGCGCGCGTGCAGCGACTTACCCGCTGCGAGTGCGGCGGGCAACACGGTCTGCACGACCAATGTCGTCGAGCCGGCGGTGCCGATATCGATCGCGATCTCACCCGGCCACTCCGTGCCGGGCGTGAACACGAGCTCCGCTGCGCCGACCTCGAGCCGATTCGTCGTCGCGCGGCACAGCTGCGCAGCCGCCTCGACACACGCGAGGTGCTGGCGCTGAAGCCCCGGCTTCTTCCGGCCTGCGCGGATGTTGTACATGCGCAGCTTGCGGCCGGTGATCACCGCGAGTGCGAGCGACGTGCGCAGGATCTGACCGCCGCCTTCGCCGCGTGAACCATCGATCTCGACCGGAAGACGAATCGCCACTAGCGCCCCATGCGTTTCTGCTTGCAGCTCGGGCACTCCTGCGTGAACGACTGACCGTCTGCGACCGACAGGAACCACATAAGGCGCGGATTACCATGAAGGTTCGGCGGCGCGAGGAAATTCCTATTGCCTCGGTCGGCGCTGATCCTTAGTGTAGTCGCGCCGCGAGCCGTAGGTTCGTTTGCGGCGCTCGCTGGCCACTCTCCCTGGGCCAGCCATCGGTCCAGTCATGTCCAACTACGATCTCATTGAAACCAGTGGTGTACCGATCAAGGCGTGGACGCGTGGCGTTGGCGTCGAGGATGCCGCGCGCCGTCAGCTCGAGAACACCGCGCGATTGCCGGTCGTGTTTCATCATGTCGCTGTGATGCCCGATGTCCACTTCGGCATCGGCGCGACCGTCGGCAGCGTCGTGCCGACCGAGAAGGCAATTATCCCGGCTGCCGTCGGGGTCGATATTGGATGTGGAATGAATGCGGTCGAGACGGATCTGTCAGCAAACCAGCTGCCGGATTCGCTCGCAGACCTGCGTCTCGCGATCGAGCGTGCAGTGCCGCACGGCCGCACCCTCAACGGTGGTCGCGGTGATCGTGGTGCGTGGGGCAAGATCCCGCAGCAGGCCGCGAAGGCGTGGCGCGAGCTCGACGGCGAGTACTAGCAGATCATCGACAAGCACAAGCGCGTCGGCGAGGGCAACGACATCAACCACCTCGGCACATTGGGTGGCGGTAACCACTTCATCGAGGTCTGTCTCGATAAGCGCGACAAGGTGTGGTTCATGCTGCACTCGGGTTCGCGTGGTGTCGGCAATCGCATCGGGAGCTACTTCATCGAGCTCGCGAAGCGCGACATGCGCGTGCACGCCCGCAATCTCCCGGATCAGGATCTCGCGTACCTCGAGGAGGGCACCCGCCACTTCAACGACTACGTCCAGGCCGTCGAGTGGGCGCAGCAGTACGCGATGATCAATCGCCAGCTCATGATGGACGCCGTGATCGCCGCCGCTCACAAGGAGCTCCCGCCGTTCAGGCTCGGTGAGCACGCCGTCAACTGTCACCACAACTACGTGGCACGCGAGCACCACTTCGGTCGTGACGTGTTCATCACGCGCAAGGGTGCCGTGCGCGCGAAGCTCGGTGACCTCGGCATTATTCCAGGTTCGATGGGTGCGCGCAGCTTCATCGTGCGCGGCAAGGGCAACCCAGATTCCTACAACTCGTGCAGCCACGGCGCGGGTCGTGTGATGTCGCGCGGTGAGGCGAAGCGCCGCTTCACCGTCGAGGATCACATCAAGGCGACCGAGGGCATCGAGTGCCGCAAGGACGCCAGCGTGATCGACGAGACACCGATGGCCTACAAGGACATCGACAAGGTGATGGAGGCGCAGAGCGACCTCGTCGAGATCGTCCACGAGCTGCGCCAGGTCGTCTGCGTGAAGGGGTGACCTAGCGATAGCCCTGCGCCTGCAGGTTGAACAGGGTCGCGTAGCGGCCGCCCTTGGCGACGAGCTCGATGTGCGTACCACGCTCGATGATGCGGCCCTTGTCGAGCACGATGATCTGATCGGCCATGCGCACGGTCGAGAACCGGTGCGAGATCACGATCGCGATCTTGTCGTCGGTCAGCTCGCGGAAGCGCTCGAAGATCTTTACCTC
>JAYVWH010000275.1:0-6462 GCA_043786265.1 Kofleriaceae bacterium
CCCCCGAAGTCACGGGCATCGTGCTCGATCCGAACCGGTTCAAGCAGGTCGCCTACAACCTCGTGTCCAACGCCTTGAAGTTCACGCCCGACGCCGGCCGCGTGACGATCCGGGTCACACCAGACGCCGCGGATTCATTCCGTTTCGAGGTCGAGGACACCGGCGTGGGAATCTCTCCGGCGGATTTCGGTCGCTTGTTCGTCGAGTTCGAGCAGCTCGACAGTGGTAGCAGCAAGCGGCATCAGGGCACCGGGCTCGGGCTCGCGCTGACGAAGCGGCTCATCGAGGCGCAGGGAGGGCAGGTCGGGGTCCGGTCCTCGCTGGGCAAGGGAAGTGTGTTCTACGCGACGCTCCCGCGCCTCGCGACGCGCGGCGATAGCCGGTTGATCCCGCGGGTGGTGCCGAGCACCGACGGTGCGGGCGCGCGAACCGTGCTCGTCGTCGAGGACGATCGTCAGGATCGCGACGTTCTGATCTGGACGATGAAGGACCTCACGGAGTCAGAGACCGCGCAATTGCGCGAGAGTGCGCAGGGCGTTGTCACCAAAAGTGACAGTTCGCCGTCGAACATCGTCGCGCAACTGCCAACGTTGCTACCCGAAAAGCAGCCAACGGTAATTGGGGGGGACAGTGAAACGGATCTTGATCGTCGATGACAATCCAACCAATCTGAAGCTCGTCACGTATCTGGTGAAGGCGAACGGCTACGACGTAGACACGGCAGTGGATGCCGAGACTGCGCTGGTCCGAATCGCGGCCGCCCGGCCCGCGCTCATTCTCATGGATCTCCAGCTTCCAGGTATCGACGGACTCGAGCTAACGCGGCGGCTCAAGGCGGACCCCGCAACGGCGGGTATCAAGATCGTTGCGGTGACGGCATACGCGATGAAAGGCGACGAGGAGAAAGCTCATGCGGCCGGCTGCGATGGATACGTCACCAAACCGATCGATACGCGCGCGTTTCCGGCCCTGATCGCCGCGCAGCTCGAGAGCGCGGGTTGAACGACATGAAGATCACATTCGACAGTGAGGTCGGCAAGGGCACGGAGTTCCTGATCTCGTTGCCGGTTGCCGCCGGGATTCCGCCGGTTACTCAGAAAATACCGACGATGGCGTCGCCGTCACGCCGCGGCAAGGTCCTCGTGATCGACGACGAGGAGACGCTCGGCCAGGCGCTCCGGCGTCGGGGCTCAGCGCCTCTGCGACTTGATGATGCCGCAGATCACGGGCATCGAGCTTCACGGCACGATCCGTAAGCTCGATGCCAGTCAGGCAGACCGGATTGTCTTCATGACGGGTGGCGCGTTCACGGAGAGCGCGCGGTCGTTCTTCGAAACGACAAACACCCCAGGATCGAGAAGCCTTTCGACATCAAGACCCTGTGGCACCTGATCAACGAACTGATTCGCTGACCAGAGAGCGCGTTCGACTTAGCGCGGGGGCGCCGAGTACGGGAACGTGCCGGGGGTGATCGCCTCGGGGCCGCAGTTCGTGCACGACTGGTGGAACTGGTTCGGGTTCGACGGATCCGGCGTACCCAGACCGATACCGGAGTTCTCGCTGTTGTTAGACGAGAAGAACACGCCGTCGGTGACGAGGGCGACAACCTGTGGCGTGTTGAGGCTGGTGGTGCCGGCGGGGATGGCTGCGCCCGCGAGCAGGTAGAAGTACGTGATGTCAATCACGTCCTCGTTGAGCTTGCGACCACCGCAGAGGAGCGGGACCCCGGCGGCGACGGTCGAGCTGCACAGCGAAGCACCAGCCGCGAAGTAACCTTGCGCCGTCGCCTGGTTCGTGTCGAACCGGAGGACGTCGGGGATGAACTGGCTGAACACGCGATCTGCGTACGTGTTCGCGGCCGTCACCTGAGCAGGGTCGATCACGTTACCGGTGCCGGCGGTGAACACGTTTGCGCCGACGGTACCGCACTGCACGCCGCCCGGCTTCGCGCCGTTAGCGGCGGTGAAGCCGACCAGGCCGTTGATCAAGCACGTGCCGTGGAACACGGCTTTGAGGACCGTCTTCGCCTCGGCGGTGATCGCGGCGACTGCCGCAGGGGGGGCACCGGCGAACGACGGCGCAGTGGCGTTGTAGCCCTCGAGGTAGGCAGGAGTGATCAGCAGTGCTTCTGCGATGCCTGGGCGAGCGAGGAACTCGATCTGGCGATACGTCGTGGTCGTCGCGACCGGTACGCACATGCCGGCCATCAAAACCGTGCCGGTGCCACAGGTCGAGTCGCTCACGCACTCGCCGTTGCTGAGGGTGGTGCCCGAGCCGCACATGGCGTCGGTCACGCACGCACCATTGACGAGCGTCGTGCCAGCGCCGCACTCGGTCTTGGGCGCGTCGTCACCGCAGGCGGTGAGCGCGAAAGTCAGCGCGAGGGCGCCGCGGTAGAAATGATTGGTAAGCGACATATTACTTGATCTCCTTGATCGAGATCGTGGACCACGTGTCGAAGATTCCGGTGCCTCCGAGCGCCGCGATCGGGATGTTGATCGCAATCGAAGTGATGTTGTAGTTCTTGGTGAAGTCTGGCGCGCAGATCGGCGGGTTCCAGAGGTTGACGTCGTCGCCGTCGGCCTCGGTAACCGTGAGGCCAGCGCCGAAGCCCTGACCCTTGCAGTTCGGGCCAAGCGTCGCGCTCGGGTCAGCGATGCCGCCGGTGCCGCCGAAGAAGCGCTGCGCGAGGAACGAGCGGACCTGGAAGAACCGCTGGACGTCGAAGTGGAAGCCGTCAGCGCGCTGACCGACGAAGAACTTGATGCCCGTGAAGCCGCCGACCGTGGCGGTGTTGGTCGTGACCGTATTCGCCTTCGATGCGGCGAAGGATGTGCTCGTACCGGTCGCGGTGCCGACCATGGTCGTTCCGCCGGACAGCACGGTCAGTGTGAGCGGCTGCGTGCCAGCGGCCGTCGGCGCGCCTGCCTCGACGCGGAAGATGAAGTCCTCCGCGGTATTCGGGGCAGCGCCGCGCGTCGCGACCTTGGTCACGTGGAATTCGTAGCGCGCGTTCTCGCTCAAATAGTACTGGCGACCCGGCAGAGAGCGCGGGTTGACGTACATGAGCAACGACAGGTCGCTGCCGCTCTTGAACGCGTAGAGATCGGTCAGATTCAGGGCCCGACCCTTGAGGTCGATGTCACCGTCGTCGTGATCGGATGCCTCGACTTGGTGAAGGGTGGTGCCAAGGATTGCGGCAAGCGCAAGTCCCGAGCACGTGGCAGCTAGTTTCGTTCTCATCCTCATATTGACTCTCCTGGTAAAGGCGATGCTCGACGTCCTGTCGGCCGTTCCCGGTTTGCTTACGCGCGACGGGAACAACTGGATCGACGCTTTCGCACGTTGGCCCACTTTTGCACGGGGGCCCACGATTCCGGCGGCCGCTACCCCCCAATTCTTCAAGAACTTGCATGACCTGGTTGATCTACTTCCGGTTTCGCCGCGTACTGATCGAGATGCGTTTTCTGGGTCCAACCATGCTCGCGATCAGCTGCATGGTGTTCGCGGGCGGGTGTCGGTCGTCGCGGGAGCATGCGCCAACGACACAGGATGCAAACGCGCTCGTTCCGGATCTGGCCGCCGTGCGCTATCGCTACGCAACGACGCGCGATGCTGCCGCGCAAACGGACTCGATCATCAAACAGCTCGAGGAACGTGCTGCCACTCCGATCGGCTCGCCCGAAGATCTCGGGGAGCTCGCGGACCTCTACGTACGGCGCGCGATGCTCGCCGGCGATGTCGAGGACTACAAGCGAGCCGAGGACATGGCACGGCGATCACTCGCGCTTCGCGCGTCGCCAAATGGGGCAGGGATCGTCCTCGCGAAGGTCGCGAGCGCGCGACACGACTTTCGTAAAGCGATCGAGATCGCGCGCGAGGCCACGCGGATCAAACCGACCGCAGGGACGTTCGGGCTGATCGCAAGCGCGGAGCTTGCTCTCGGGGAGCTCGGCGAGGCGAGCGCGGCAGCGGAGTCCGCGGTCGCACTGGGGGCCACCCCGGCGTCATTCTTGACGCGCGCGCTCGTCCTGCAAGCACAAGGACGTGATGCCGAGGCGGCCTTCGATTTCGTGCAAGCCGTGAAGGTCGAGACGTACGGTGATCCCGAAGAGGCTGCCCGCACGCGTGCCCTCTGGGGCAGGTTCTTGCTCCGGCGTGGCGAGCTTGCCGGAGCGGCGCTCGTGATCAACGAAGCGCTGCGGATCATCCCGGGCGACCCTCTCGCGCTCGCGCAGGCGGCAGAGCTGTCGCTGCGGCGCGGGAAGCTACCCGAGGCGCGCGCTGATTTTGAACAAGCGTTCGCGGCGTCGCGCCAGATGCGTTACCTGATCGATCTCGCGCGGGCACAGGAGCTGTCAC
This sequence comes from Kofleriaceae bacterium, assembly GCA_043786265.1. Classification (GTDB taxonomy): domain Bacteria; phylum Myxococcota_A; class Polyangia; order Haliangiales; family Haliangiaceae; genus JABFXX01. The sequence continues at coordinate 4,363 of JAYVWH010000275.1, forward strand.
ATGACCTCGCAGCAGCCACGAGCTCACGTGCCCAGGTCGAGCAGCTCGTTCGCCGCGATCTCGCCGAGAACGGGCTCGGTCACCAGCTCGACCTCGTGGAGATCCTCGTCGACCGCGGAACACCGGCTGATCTCAAAGAAGCGGTGACGCTCGCGCAGCAGGAGGTCGAGCGCCGTCCGAGTGCGGACACGCGCTTTCAATTCGCGCGAGCGCTTTGGCGGTCGGGGGCGCGCGCGGATGCGGCGACGCAGATCCACGCGGTGCTGGCCACCGGTGCGCACGACGCACGGTTCTACGAGCTCGCCGCACGGGTCGAAGGCGGCCTCCGAGGCGCGATGTATGCACGCGAGGCGGCACGGCTCGACCCCGGCAACTCGGGCTGGCGTAGCCTTGGAATGGGCACGTGAAGCTCCCCGGCGTGTGCGTCGCGATCGCACTCGCGTTGGCAACGACGCCGGCGATCGCGCATCCACTCGACATCGGCTATCTGCGGGTCAACGCATCCCCAACGTCGGTCGCGGTCACGCTCGACATCGACGTCAATGCCGCTGCAATTCTGCTCCGCCGCGACAGCGCCGATGATGCGGTCGTTCGCGAGCACGCCAGTGCACTAGCCGAAGCCTCCTTTGGAGGAGCGCCGATCACGACCCAGGCCGGGCCCTGTGTGTGGGGACCCGCGTCGGCAAGCCTGACCGGACGCACCGTGAAGATCTCGAGCACCGCGACATGCCGCGGAGATGGCCCCCGAAGCTGGACGTTTCCGTTCGTTCGCGAGCACCGGATCTCGACGAAGTTCGAGCTGCTCGTCAAGGAGACGATCGGCGGCTCCGAACGCCTGACGCTGGTCAATGCCGATAAGACCCTGCTCGTGCTCGGGTCGGCAGCCGGGGCGCCCACCACCAGCGTGGGCTTCACGAGCTTTGTCTGGTCGGGGGTGGAGCACATCGGGGCTGCCCCGAATCAGTGGCACACGACTGCCGGTGGCTGGAAGCTCCCCGACGGCATCGATCACCTCATGTTCCTGCTCGGGTTGATGCTCGGCGGCGGAACGCTCTTGCAGCTCCTTGGCATCGCCACGGGCTTCACCGTCGGCCATTCGATCACGCTGGCAATCGCGGCGCTCGGTATCGTGAGGCCGCCGTCATCGGTGATCGAGCCGCTCGTCGCACTGTCGATCGCGCTGGTTGCCGTCGAAGCGTTTTCGGGCCGCTTCAAGAAGCACCGCTGGAAGATCGCGATGGGGTTCGGCTTGATTCACGGCTTCGCGTTCGCGAACGCGCTCGCGACGCTGGACCTGTCGACGCGGAGCATGATCAAAGCACTGTTTGGCTTCAACTTCGGCGTCGAGATTGGACAGGTCATCTGCGTGCTCGTCGTGGCACCGCTCGTGATGCTCGTCCATCGGCAGCGCCGGGCGGGCCCGGTCATCGTGAGATGCGTCGCCGCGGTCATCTTCGCGCTCGGTATGTACTGGTTCGTGCGCCGCATCGTCGGCTAGGACGCGGCGCGCGGCGGGGGCATGTGCACGACGCGCTGCGGGTACGGGATCGTGATGTTGTTCTTGCGGAATGCGCGGTCGAGCGCGAACCGAACCGCAGAGCCCACGATCAAGTCCTCCTTTGCCTCGGCGATCCAGACGATCAGAGACAGGTGGATCGAGCTCTCGCCAAACCCGGTGTGGCGAACCTCGGCGGCGGGCGTCTTGAGCACCTGCGGCATGTCGCTGACGACATCGAGCACGACCTTCACCACGTGATCGAGGTCGCTACCGTATGCGACGCCAAAGTCGACGTAGAACCGCCGCTCCGACGTGGGCGCCGAGTAGTTGATCACCGTGTTCGACATCAAGTTCGAGTTCGGCAGGATCACCGTGACTCCATCGCGCGACATCACGCGCGTTGCGCGTAGCCCGATGTCCTCCACGGTGCCCAGCACGCCGCCCGCATCGATGAAGTCGCCTTTCTTGATCGGGCGCTCGATCAGCACGAGCAGGCCCGAGATGAAGTTCTCGGCGAGCTTCTGCAAGCCAAAGCCGATACCGACGAGCAGCACGGCGCCGCCGGCCATGATCGCGCTCGTGTCGACGCCGAGCGTCCCGAT
>JAYVWH010000276.1:0-3385 GCA_043786265.1 Kofleriaceae bacterium
ATCGAGCGTGCGCTGCCAGTGTCGCGTATCGAGCTTGATCTGGCGCTTGCCGATCTCCCACGTGTCCCGGACCCGCGGATCGAGCAACGTCTTCTCGCGGAGACCGTAACGAGCGGGCCGCGCGACCTCGCATAGCTTCTGGGCTGTCCGGTGCGACAACGGCAGCGGGACCGCCCCGACACCGACCACGTCGAAGTAGATGTCGTCGATCGCGGCGGTGTGCCGTGTCGCGAAGGTCCCGGGCGTGCCTGCGCTCGCCAGGACTTGCTGGATCCGATCGAGCACGGGCACGGCCGGAGCCGGAATCGTTGATCGGGATATTTCCTTGCGCGTGAGCAGCGTCCCAGCGGGAACTCTTGGCGAAGAACGATCTGCATCACTCGGTCTCCTCCGAGCCCTCGTCCTCATCACTTGCGTCGCTATCGTCACCGTCACCTTCTTTGCCCGCTCGATACAGCTCCTCGCGCGGCCAGAAGACGTCAGTGATGATCGGGAGCTTGGCACTGTTGCCGCTGGCGCTTCGGAAGGCAGCGACTTCGATCGCGCTCTTGATGTCGACGTCCGCGAAACCGGTCGAGCGCGCCGCCAAGTACATCGTCAGAAACAGCGACTTCCTTCACTACGATCGGGCGCTCGCCGAGGGGCTGCCGATCGCGACTGGCGTCATCGAAGGTGCATGTCGATACCTCGTCCAAGATCGCATGGGGCGCACGGGTGCGCGCTGGTCTCTCGCGGGCGCAGAGGCGGTCCTGCGATTGCGAGCGTTGCGCACGAGCGGCGACTTCGATGACTACTGGATCTTTCATCTCGCAAAGGAGCACGAACGAACTCACGCGTCGCAGTACGCCGACCAAGCAATCCCCGACCCGCTAGCCTCTCCTCGCCCACATCTCAAACTCGTCAAGTGATCGACATTGTTCTCGTCGAGCTGATCCCAGAAAGAGCCGCACCCAACTGGAATCGCCTCTACGAGATGGCGAGCGGGCAGGACGGTCATGTCACGACGCAGCAGGCCGCTGAGGCTGGCTACTCGCCTCAGCTGCTTCGCAAGCACATCCAGGCCGGCCGCATCAGTCGAGTCCGCCGTGGCGTCTACCGTCTCGTGCACTACCCAGCGGGCGAGCACGAAGACCTCGTCGTCATCTGGCTATGGTCCGAGCGCCAGGGCGTCCCTCGAGATCGAAGCAGATCGACATAAGCCGGACATCGAGACAGATGGACTCAAGTACGACGGCTTCCGGTTCCGCGCGGAAGCCAAGCTTGCGGGCAAGCTCTACGGTCAGCGCTTCGGCGTCGACGTCGCGTTCGGAGATCCGATCCTCGACGCGCCTGAAACCGTGGTAGCTGACGACCTCTTCGGTTTCGCCGGCATCGCACCGCCAACGCTTCGGCTTTACCCGCCCTTCGAGTCAGCAGCCGCCGAGAGCGGAATGACGAGAGCAATCGCAGCGATCAAGAGCTTTCGAGTCATGGCAGATCCTTTCGGGAAGCAGGAGGAGTTGCGTTTCGGCATGCCGCCGAGCCAGTTGATTTGACAGCGACAGCTACTGCGGGCCCCATGCCAGTTCGATCTCTGCCCAAGCTCGCGCGATCCGGATCGTGCCCTGGGTAGTTGCGTATGGATCCAGGGTAAGAAACTACCCAGGTGCTTGGCCAGCGCCACGAGCGTGAAGCTATCGATATCTTGAGGCCGCCGATCGATGCTCGTAACCGCGGATCATGTTCGTGCGTGCCCGCTCCAGCGACGTGGCGAGGATTCCGTGCTTCTCGACACGCTGGACTTCAGTCAGCAGCGCGCGCAGCGCCTCGTCGACCTTGCCCTGCGTACGACAAGCGGTCTCGTCACCGTCACGTCGCGCGATCCATTGGATCTGATGAGCACGTGAACCTCGCGCTCGCACATGCGGACCGTTGGCGCGATAGCCGCATTGAGGTCGTGCTGAAAGTGAGGGTCACCATGAACCGCAATACCATCCTCGTCGCGGCCGCGCTCCTCGTCCCTGGTGCGGCGCACGCAGAGTTCCAAACCAAGCAATCGACCCGCTCGTACATGCCCGCAAGGTCGGCGACGACCGAGCCGCTTACCGTGGGGGTCGTGCTGGCCAAGATCAACAACCTGTACCTGACGGGCTTCCGCCGCTGCTACATCAAGGCGCTGTCGGCGGATCCGAACGTTGAGGGCAAGGTGGTGGTCACCTTCACGGTCCACGCGACCGGCCGCGTGAGCGGGGTGGTCAAGGGCGTCTCGCCGCGCGTCGATGCGTGTCTCATCTCGCAGCTCGTGAAGTGGCGCTTCCCGAGCCCGCGAAACGACCGTGGTGGAGCGACGTCCGAAACGTTCCGGCTGGGTCTCGTCCTGCGCCAGTGATCTCGAGCGTGGAACGAGTCTTGTAATGCCCGAACACATGCCACTGAAGCTACGCTCCGAAAGCCTTTGCATCCCCGTCGACCACCTGGCGGCATCGCTCGTTCTTCACGATGGCGAGCGGTTCGACGCCGTGCTGTTCGTGCCGCCGGCCGAGACGGTCGCCCAGGTGATCGCACACCCGCAGCGGTTCGTGCCCGTGATCCGTAGCGAACGAATCCGCCTGATCGCCCGGGACGCACTCGCTTGCGTCGCAGTGTCCGCTCCTAGGGTGATTCCACTCACACCCGTCACGAGGATCGCGAAGCAGCGCGCGTTCGTCCAGCTGCGAAGCGGGGTCGTGATTTGCGGCGAGCTGCGGTGGACGCCCACCGTGAGTCACCCCCGAACCGCGGACTACCTCAACCGCGACGAGCTTCACTTCGAGATGCACGATGCCGACCTGACCCACTACATCGTCAAGGCGCACGTCGCGACCGTGGAGGAGATCTGATGCTGTCGATTCCCTCACTGCTCCGGTTCGCCGTTCAGTCGAAGGCGTCCGATCTCCACCTCTCGGCCGGCGAACCGCCGATGCTACGCATCCACGGCGACATTCATCGCGTCGACGTTCCCGCGCTGACGCCCGAGGAGACCCACCGGCTCATCTTCGAGGTGATGAACGATGGCCAGCGCCGGAAGTTCCAGGAACATCTCGAGGCCGACTTCGCATTTGCACTCGACGAGGACCTCCGGTTCCGGGTGAACGTCTTCGTGCAGAACCGAGGAGAAGGCGCGGTGTTCCGCACGATCCCCACCCAGATCCCACGATTCGATGACCTCGGGCTGCCGCGCGTGCTGCGCGAGATGTGCGACGAAGAGAAGGGACTGGTGCTGGTGACCGGCCCCACGGGCAGCGGCAAGTCAACGACGCTCGCGGCGATGCTCGACTACATCAACGAGACCATGCCCGGCCATATCCTCACGCTCGAGGATCCGATCGAGTTCGTGCACAAGCCGAAGCGCTCCCTCGTCAACCAG
>JAYVWH010000277.1:0-3677 GCA_043786265.1 Kofleriaceae bacterium
TCCTCAAGCAACGCGGTGTGCTGCCGGCACAGTGGGCGGTCGAGCTGATGCTGCAGACCGCAGAGGCGCTGTGCGAGGCGCACTCGCTCGGCATCGTCCATCGCGATATCAAGCCGACGAACCTGTTCGTTACGTGGCGCCCCGACGGCACCGCGCTGATCAAGGTCCTCGACTTCGGCATCTCGAAGTCGGCCGCCGGCACGGACATGCAGCTGACGCAGACGCAGTCGCTGCTCGGCACGCCGGCGTACATGAGCCCCGAGCAGATGCGGAGCGCTCGCCTCGTCGACAATCGAACCGATATCGGGTCGCTCGGCACGGTGTTCTACGAAGCGCTCGAGGGTCACCGGCCGTTCCAAGCGGAGAGCTTCTCCGAGATGTGCGTCATGGTTGCCGTCGATCCGCCGGCTCCGATGCGCAACACGCCGCCGCCGCTGCAGCAGGTGATCTTGCGCTGCCTCGCGAAGTCGCCCGATCAGCGCTACATGAGCATGGCGGAGTTCGCACGCGACCTCGTCCCCTTCGCCGCCGATCGCCACAGCGCGCAGATGCTCGTCGAACGGATGCAGCGCATGTTGCGCCGCGCGAACATGGACTGGGAGGGCGGATCGACAGGCGTCGGACGTCAGGCGATCCCGAGCAGCGGCGCCGACATCGGTTCGGGCCCCGTGCGCACGACGACGCCCCCGCAGTGGGGCCTTGGCTCCGATCCAGCGGGAGCCGCCTGGCACGCCAACTCCGATCCGTCCAGCCGCGCGTGGCACGGCAACACGCCGCAGCCGTCGGACGCGTCGCAGCCGTTCGCGAAGCCGTACGATACGTCGCAGCCGTTCGCGAATCCGCTCATCGACGAACGCTCGGGCGCCTACGCCGGCGCGACGCTCGCGCAGCCCAAGAAGAGTCGCGTGGGTCTCGTCCTGCTCATGCTCGGCGTGCTGACGGCGGGCGCGATCGCGTTTGGCGTCGTGAAGGCGACCGAGCAGGAGGGCGAGTCAAGTGCACAGGAGACGGCCGACGAGGCTGGCTCGGCTGCGATCGCGGCGCCCAAGCCGGACGTGGAGGCGACCGACATCAAGCCCATCGACGTCAACGCGACCGACGTCAAGCCCGCGCCTGGCGGCGGGGACGTCCAGCCGACGCCGACTGACGTCAAGCCGACGCCGACCGCCACCGACGTCAAGCAGACGCCGATCACGGACGTCAAGCCGACCGCGGGCGACACCAAGGTCGAGACCATCAAGACCGGCAGCAAGACCGGCAGCAAGACCGGCAAGATCACGACCGGCAAGACGTCGGGCAAGACTGGCACCGGCGTCGTGAAGGCCGGCGCGGGTAAGGTCGACAACACAGTGAAGACGCCCGCGGGCACCGGCTCCGCCGCCCCCGTGGAGAAGGTCGATCCGCCAAAGGTGCCGTGCGATCCGTTTGGCGCGATGCATGGCTGCCAAAAAGAAGCACCGTCGGCGCGGTAGGCCGATTTTGAACGTATAATTTTTCCCATGCTCAGCAGGGGAGTGTCGCTGTTTGCCGTGTGCGTCCTCGGGGCGCTGATAGGCACTGCGGCGGCCGACGACAACGCCGGCAAACAGAAGCGCGCGGACGAGCTGTTCGAGGAAGGTCGCAACCTCGTCGCGCAGGGCGATGCGAACGCTGGTGCGGCGTGCGAGAAGTTCAGCGAAGCGATCAAACTCGATCCCGAAGCACCGGGAACGATGCTGAACCTCGGCCTGTGCAACGAGAAGCTCCAGAAGTACAAGACCGCGCTCTACTGGTTCCGCCGCGCCCAGGCACGCGCCGCCGAGACCAACCTGCCCGACTACGAGAACGCGGCCAAGGAACACACGGTCGCGCTCAAGAACGACAAGGTCGCGACGATCAAGATCGCGTTCACGACGCCGGCGCCCGAGGGCACGAAGGTCAGGATCGACAATGACGAGGTAGCGCCCGCGGACTACCTCGCCGCCGAGGTCGACCCAGGCGAGCACACGCTCGTCGCCGGTGCGCCGGGCAAGAAGATCGTCACCGAGAAGTTCACGATCGACGGCCGTGGCGGTCAGACGATCTCGATCGCGCTTGTCGAAGGCGACAACTCCACCGTCGTTGATCGCGGCGCTGGCCGTCGCAAGGCGGCGATCATCACCGCATCGGGCGGCATCGCACTGATCATCGTGAGTGGAACCCTGAGCGCGCTCGCCAAGCGCCAGTACGACAAATGCGCGGACAATGGCGAGGTCGACAGGCTCAACAACACGACCGGCGAGGCCGGTCCGGATGACCTGGTCGACAACAAGGCCTGTCCGAAACAAGATCTCAAGGGTGCCGCCGACTACGCAAACAAGTACCAGCGGCGAGCGGCGTACTGGGGAACCGGGCTGTTCATCGCTGGCAGCGTCGCGGTCGGCGTCGCTGCTTACCTGTACTTCACGGCTCCCGAGAAGGAGCGCATCGACCGCACCGTGTTCACCCCCGTAGTGAGCCCGACCGAGGTCGGCTTCGCGCTCACGCGCGGCTTCTGAGCTAGAGCCCATCTAAAAAAAGATCCGGGCTCTACGGGTTGGGGCCGAGGCAGGGGAGAATGACGCGGCGAAGCCGCGCACCGAACTACTTGGGCGAGCGCACGTGCTTCGAGATGCGGAGCGCGGTCTCGAGCGCCTGCTCGTAGTTGAGGCGCGGATCGACGCGGCTCTTGTACGCACGCTCGAGATCGACCTCGGCGAGGCCACGGGCGCCGCCGATGCACTCGGTGACGTCCTCGCCCGTGAGCTCGATGTGCACGCCGCCGAGGCGCGAGCCCAGCCGGTCGTGTAGCTCGAAGCTCTGCTCGAGCTCGTCGACGATCTTGTCGAACCGCCGCGTCTTGATGCCCTGCGGTGTGGTCTCGGTGTTGCCGTGCATCGGGTCGCACACCCACAGCACCTGGCGCGTGGCCATCACCGCATCGACGAGCGGCGGCAGCTTGTCTTTCACCTTGTCGGCGCCCATGCGGTGAATCAGCGTGATGCGGCCGGGCTCGTGCTCGGGATCGAGCACGTCGAGGAGCGACTGCAGCCAGTCGACCGTCATCGCGGGGCCGACCTTGATGCCAAGCGGGTTGCGAATGCCACGGAAGAACTCGACGTGGGCACCGTCGAGCATCGCGGTCCGCATGCCGATCCAGGGGAAGTGCGTCGACAGGTTGTAGTAACCCTCGCGACGCGGCACGCGACGGGTCTGCGCCTGCTCGTACGGCAGCGCGAGCGCCTCGTGGCTGGTGAAGACATCCACGCGCCGGAGCACCTCGTTCTCGACGCCCGTGATCGCGCTGACAAAATCGAGGGACTCGCGGATCGAGTCGACGATGCGCGAGTACTCGGCGGCGTTCGGCGAGCCGTGCGCAAACGCCATGTCCCAGTATTCGGGGTGGTGCAGATCGGCGAACCCGCCATCGGTCAGCGCGCGAATGAAGTTGAGCGTGAGTGCGGCACGCTCGTAGGCGCGCAGCATCAGCACCGGATCGGGCTCGCGCTCCTCGGGCGTGAAGCCGCTGCGATTGATGATATCGCCGCGATACGCCGGCAGCGTCACGTCGCCGCGGGTCTCGGTGTCGGTCGACCGCGGCTTTGCATACTGGCCCGCGATCCGCCCGATGCGCACGATGGGCTTGCGCGTGCCATGGACGAGCACGAGGCTCATCTGTA
>JAYVWH010000278.1:0-2875 GCA_043786265.1 Kofleriaceae bacterium
ACGAATGCAGCGAAGCGCCTCGAGAAGTACTACGAGGATCAGCAGGACAAGACCGGTCTCATCGACCTGCTCAAGGCCCGGTTGCAGAATTCACCGCAGGGTGGACGCGAGGGTATCGAGCTGCTCCAGCGGATCGCCCGCGTGTCCGAGGAGGGCGCGCGAGACGTCGACACCGCGACCGAGCATTACTCGAAGGTTCTCGAGCACGAGCCCGAGAATCGCGATGCGCTCGACGCGCTAGGCCGCATCTACGAATCGACCGAGAAGTGGGCCGACCTGATCGAGATCACGCGCCGCCTGATCAAGGTCACCAACGACCGCAACACGAAGGCACTGCTCTACTTCAAGTGCGGCTCGGTCATGGAGGCGAAGTTTGGCCGCGAGCAGGACGCGATTCGTTATTACGACGCCGCGATCAAGGCGACACCGAACTGCATGCCGGCGGTGCACGGCTTGCGAGACCTCTACCGACGTCGCGAGGAGTGGCCTCGCGTGATCGAGACGCTCGAGCTCGAGGTCAAGCTGTGGAACGACGACAAGGAACGCGCCGGCGTGTTCGCGCAGATCGGTCGCATCTACGGCCAGCAGCTTGGCGATGCCGAGCAGGCGATGAACTACTACGAGAGCGCGCTCACCGTTGACCCGGACTGCCTGCCGGCGAATCAGGCGCTGTTCGAGCACTTCTACGAGCGCGGGGAGTGGGACCGCGCAATGCCGATCGCGAGCTCTCTCGCCTCCAAGGCGATGCGCGACGGAGATCCGAGCACGCGCAGCGAGTTCTATCGTAAGCGTGGCGTGGTCGCGCGGATGACCGGCGACCTCAAGTCGGCCGCCGATAGTTTCATCGTCGCGCTCGAGATCAAGCCGCTCAACACGGCCGCGCTTGACGATCTCGGCACGCTGGCCCACGAGCAGCCCGACGTGTGGGACTTCGATGCGACCTATCGCGAGCTCGAGAAGGTCTACAAGAAGCGGGACGACGCGGGCCCGTACCTCGCGCGCGTGCACGTCGCGCGGGCGGCGATCGTCGAGCGCGACGGCGACCTCGATGGTGCCGCGGACCTGTACCGCCAGTCGCTCGAGCTAGCGCCGACCGACTTCACGATCCTGTCCGCGCTCGTCGAGTTCCACGCCGACATGCGTCACTGGCGCCAGGCGGTCGAGGCGATCCAGCTGTTCGTCGACGCTGGCGCTACGCCCCAAGATCGACTCGCTGCACTGATGCGGCGCGCCGCCATTCATGCCGACGGCGAGATGGATGCCGCGCGCGCGATCGAGGTGCTGTCGCACGTGATCGAGATCGAGCCTGCGCACCAGGACGCTTACTACCAGCTCGCCCAGCAGTACTTCCTCGCTGCTCAGTACGTCGAAGCGCGCAAGGCGATCGAGCGCGTGATCGAGCTTGCCACGGCACCAGGAATGCCGCTGTCGGCCGAGGCGCTCGCTCGCTACTACTACTACAAAGGCCGCATCCTCGACGCGGCCGGGGACACGCGCGCTGCCGCTCCGCAGTACCGCCGTGCGATCGAATACGACCCCGGCTACGCGCCCCCTGCCCTCGTCCTGGCCCGACGTTCCGCAGACGGTGGTGACCAGCGCCAGGCCGAAACTCTGCTGATCGAGGCGGCCCATGCCGCGATGGCCCAGGGGGGCCCACGTGCCGCCGTCGCGCTGCAGCGTGGTCTCGCGCGGATTCTACTGTCGTCGGGCGATCGGCCGGCGGCGATCGAGGCATACCGCGGCATTCTGAACGTCGAGCCCGATGGCGCGAGCGACCGCGTCGCGCTCGCCGAGATCTATGCGGTCGATGATCCGCAGCGCGCGATCAGCGAGCTCCGCAAGGTGCTCGACCGCGACATCCACCACGCACCGGCGTATCGCCTGCTCGCGTCGTACTACAACCGCACGGGCGACAGCGAGCGCGCAACCCGCGTGCTCACCGCGCTCGACCTGCTCGGATTCGCCGAGGAGACCGATCGCCAGACCATGCAGCGACTGCGCGCATCTCGCCACAGCCAGCCGCTGCTGCGGGCCCTCGACGAGGAGAATCGCGAGCGCATGCTGCTCAACACCGCCCCGAGTGAGCCGCTCGGCGAGGTGTGGAACGCATTCGCCGAGCAGATCACCGCGCTCGTCGCGCAACCTTCGCTCGGCGAAAATGTCCTGCCCGCAGAGGGCATCGACGCACGCGTGGTGCAGGTGGCCAGCGAGGTCGCGCAGCTGTTCGACATCGAGCCGCAGGTGTTTGTTGGCGAGCGTGTGCCCGGCCTGTTGGCGGTCACCGCCTTTCCCAACCAGATGGTCGTCATCGACCGGACCCTGCTTGCCGAGCAGGACCTGCCGCTGCGCTTTTTGTTCGGCTACGCGTACGAAGCCATCCGCGGCGGCTACGCGGCACTGCTCCAGCTCGGTGCACGCCAGCGTCGCGAGCTGGCCCAACTGCTACGCGGACTGCTTTCGGATGTCGAGCCCACGGGTTCCGCGGCAGACATCATGAACAACGCCGACAACAGCGCGGCGAAGATCCTCGAACGTCACGCGGGTACCCGCGATGTCGATCCTGGGGCCTGGATCGACGACATGCTCGCGTGTGCGAAGCGCGGTGGACTGGTCGCGTGCGACGACTTCTCGGCCGCCATCTGGGCAGTAGCCCGCCTATCTGGCGAGCTGCTCGCCACGCACGACGACACCGTGGCCCTCGGCGCCGTCCTTGGCGGTCCCGACCTGGTGCGCTTCTATTTAAGTGACAACTACCAGCTGATCCGCGACTTACTCGCGATGCCTGGCTGATCGGCCCGCCGAAGACGGTGCGCAGGTAGCAAGGTCCGGCTTTGCCGGACCGCGCAGCACCGCCGAAGGGCGGTGCGCAGGTAGC
>JAYVWH010000279.1:0-4959 GCA_043786265.1 Kofleriaceae bacterium
CCGCTCTCGACGGAGCGCTACGCCGCCCTTCCTGGCTACACCGGGGACATGCCGCGCGAGAAAGCGGCATACAAGGTGTTGGCGCTCACGGCCCAGGAAGGCGACCTCCTGCCGGGCGAATACCTGGTGGATCCGACGACCAAGGCCGCAACGATGGTGATCCGCAAGACGTTCAATGCGGACCTGCGCACGGATCCATCGAAGCTGACCCGCCATGAGAAGCTCCACGGACCGCAAGCAGACGACGACCCGCGCGAGCTGCTGGTCTGGCAAAAGCCCGACGTCGAGGGTGGTCCTGCAGGTAAGTACCTCGTCGATGCGACGGGTCTCGCGGTCTACCTGATCGATCCGGGCATCAACGGTCTCCATAGCGAGCGCCCCGACGGCTCGCGGGTCACCAAGTTCGACGCTCCGAAGGCGACGCTGATGTCGTACATCATCAAAGGGATCCTCGATCGCAAGCTGCCCTGGGGTCTCGTGCTCCTCGGCGTGATGATCGCGCTGACGCTCGAGCTTTCTGGCATCCCGTCGCTCGCGTTCGCAGTGGGCGTCTACTTGCCGCTGTCGTCGTCGACACCCATCTTCGCCGGCGGGGTAGTGCGCTGGCTCGTCGATCGACACGTTCGCAAGAAGAACGCGGGCAAGAAGCTGACAGAGGAGGAGCTGGTCGCTGAAGGCGACAAGAGTCCGGGCGTGCTCCTTGCCTCGGGCTACATCGCTGGCGGCGCGATCGCGGGCATCGTGATCGCGTTCATGGCAGGAGCGCTGGGTGACACCAACCGCAGTCTCGAAGCGTGGGCGCACGCGCACAACCCGTTCTTCCACGGCAGCAACTCCGATCTGTTGTCGATGTTGCCATTCATTGCGCTGATGGTTCTCCTGCTGGCGGTTGGTCGCGAGATGCTGCTCAAGCCGAGCACCGGACGCAAAGACTAGCGGCATCGATGGATCGAACCTCCGAACACGACATCGCAGCGCTGCAAGGCGACTGGGAGCAGATCGGTCTCGAGGTCGATGGCGTGGCCAATCCGCCCGACGACTACGGAACGGATCTGCTGACGACCATCGCCGGCAGCAAGTTCACCGTGCGCGCGGTCGACGGGACTGTCGTGCTCGCCGGCTCGTTCACGCTCGATGCCTCGACCGTCCCCAAGTCGGTCACGTGGATCGACTCGATGGGGGCAGATACAGGGAAGGCACTCCCCGCGATCTACACGCTCGACGGCGACACCTTCACATTCATCGCGGGCGATGAGAGCGCGCCCCGCCCGCAGCGTTTCGCTACCGGCGCGGGTCAGACGATGCGCACGCTGCGCCGCCGGCCGTAAGTTACTTGGCCTGCATCGACCTCAGGTTGTGGCAGGCAGCGTCCATCCGAGGAGCTCGCGAAGCAGGGTGGCGCGGCCAGCGCGTCGGACTACAACGGCAAGTGCTCGGGACCCGCGTTGTGGAAGGAGACGGACTGCGAGATGGACCTGAAGGCGCGCGTCAGCATGCTCGAAGGCGACAACAAGCCAGTTCCTGCCGCCTGCAAGTGAGCCCTGCCGCGTAGGACATCGACGACGAACAAGGTCCTGCGTGGTACATCGAGGCACGTGCACTCGATCCTTCAGACGCTCGACAACTTCGGCGGGATCTACGTCGCGATGTTTCTGTTCGCGATCCTGTCGGGTGTGTTCCCGCTCGCGAACAGCGAAGCCGCACTGATCGCGCTCGGCGCCGCGTCGTCATACGAGTGGCCCAAGCTCGTCGTGCTCGCGGTGATCGTCGGGCTCGGTCAGTCGGTGACGCATGCGATACTGTTTCAATCAGCGCGCGAGCTCGCGAAGACCGGTGCGAAGCGACGACCGAGAATCGAGGCGCAGATCGAGAAAGCACGCGCACTCGGCGCGAAGTGGCAGAAGAGCGAGCTGCTACTCATCGCGCTGGGCGCTACCGTCGGCGTCCCGCCGCAGGCACTGATCGCGTTGCTCGCGGGAGTGATCGGCATCCGCTTTCGCACCTTCGTATCGATCGACGTCGCCGGGCGGATCGCGCGATTCACGACGATCGTCCTGATCGCGCATCTGTTCTGATTTTCGTTGCCCGCGCTGACTGCCGTGGGCACGCCCTGGTGGGTTGGCCCCCGGAAATCCCGTTACGGAGCACGGAGTTTCGCGCAGTTGGCTCTGGCCAGGGACTTGCTCTATCCGGATGCATGAAGCCGCTCCTGCTCGCCGCGCTCGCCTGGGGTCTCACGGCGTGCGCGACCGAGGATGCAGGCGAGCCCACGTACGCCGCAGGGTTGGGCACGCCAGATAGCCCGATACCGCAGGACGGTTCGTACTCGGTCACATCGAAGCTGACCGGTTTCGAGCCTGCGCGTGTCACCGCGGCACTCACCGAGCTGCGCGCATTTTCCGCCAACCCTGCACACGCACTCCTCGCCGGAAGTGGTCCGCAGGAGCTCGTCAACGCACTGCCAGCAGCGCTCCGCGATCGGCTCGAGGGCTGGCTCAACACAGAGATCGACAAGATCCGGCTGTCGGGCAAGACCGTGCGGCAGTACGCCGATCAGGTCGCAACCATCACCGAAACGACGTTGACCCAGTTCTCGATCCAGAGCCTGCTCGAAATCACGCCGTCGGGCATGACGCACACGTTGACCGGCCTCAACTTCCGCCCGATCGGTCTCGACATCATCGTCCCCGTCGGCGGCCTCAAGGCGGACACGCTGATGCAGCAGACGACCGCCGTCGTTGGTGTCTACGGCGCACTCACGCTCGGCGCGCAGCAGTTCAGCCTCGGCTTCGGTGCGCACGCCTGGCAGGGCATCAACCTCGCGACGGAAGCGCTGTTCGGCAAGGACGCAGCGGCGATGCTCATCGAGGGCGTCGATTGCAGGGCGATCGCGCAAACGGTTGCGACGAAGTGCTACGGCGGCGCGTGCGTCGGTCACGCGGCCCAGCTCGAAGCAGCGTGCACGGCCAATGTCAGCACGCTGCTCGACGCGCTCCGCGATCGCATGCCGTCGTTCGAGCTCGCCGCATTTCGCTTCGTCTCGGGCAGCGGACGGCTCGTCGATGACAACCGCAACGGCGAAGCCGACCGCATCGTCGACGGGGTTTGGGACGTCGAGGTCGACCTCGGCACGGGCCTACATCACGTCGCTGGCACGTTCACCACGACGCTGTGACGAATCGCGCGCCGGGCAGGTGCGAACCCCGCGCCGCCAGATTCCAGGACCTGCCAGTATCGCGCGGTCGCACGCGCTCCGGGGCGTGAGACGCTACGTCCGTGACTCCGCGCGTCGTCATCGCAAGTCTCGCGGCCCTCGTGGCCTGTGGCGATAACCACGCGGGTTCCCCCGATGCCCCGACGAGTCCGGACACGCGGCCACCTGCGGATGCCGACTACGGCGCCGTTCCGCGCGTGGAGCCGGGAGCGTGCCGGTTCGAAGTCGCGGCGCGCCTCGGAGTGGAAGGCGTCGCTTATGCGTGCGGCGATCTTGTCGTCGAGGAGAACCGCGGCACGCACGTCGGCCGCATTCGCCTGCATTACATCCGATTCAAGAGCACCGCGACCACCAACCACGGCACGATCTATCTCGATGGCGGTCCCGGCGGCGACGGCCAGGGCATCCTCGATTACTCCGCTGCGCTCGGGCCATCGTTTCTCACAGGTCTGCTCGTCGACGGCGACTTCCTTGTCATCGGCCAGCGAGGCACGCATTACTCGTTGCCGTACCTGAACTGCCAGACGGGCGATTGTTCCGACTTCGCAGGCATCGCCGATCTGACGGCCTACAACACCGCGTTCAACGCCGACGACGTCGACGATCTACGCAGCACACTCGGCCTCGATCTTCTCAACGTCTACGGTATCTCGTACGGCTCGCGCCTCGGTCTTGAAGTGTTGCGCCGCCACGGCGACAAGGTCCGCGCTGCAGTGATCGAAGGGCTCGTGCCGCCACAGGTTCCGTGGCCCGCCGGGATCCCGGCCTCGTTCTACGGCGCGCTCACGGCACTGAACCAATCGTGCGCCGATGCCGGAATGTGCGGCACGACGTTTGGGGACCTGCGGTCGAAGTTCCTCGCCGGCATCGACTACCTCGACGCGAACCCCGCCACGATCTCGACGGCCAACGGTGACGTCAGCCTCGACGGCTCAACGTATTCGTACATCTTGTTCCGCCTGATGTATGCGCGCAGTGCGTACCCGAACTTGCCACTCGTGATCAACGACCTCGCAACGGGTCGCACCGATCGCATCAACAACGTGATTGCAGCGTGGCTCGAGGTCGATCGGCAGGATCGCATCTCGACGGGCCTCTACTACGGCGTCGTGTGTGGCGAGCTGTACAACCCCTCCGACCCGACCGACTTCGCCACCGCCAACGCGGGCGTCCCCTCCCAGTACATCGACATCTACGGCGGCAGCTACTACAGCCTCTCGGATCGCTGCCAGAACTGGCCAAAGAACGATCTGCAGAGCACGCTCGAGCAGCCCGTGGTGTCGAGCGTGCGCACGATGGTCTCGAGTGGCCGCATCGATCCGATCACGCCACCGAGCTACGGCGCGATCGCAGCGCAGGGCCTGAGCAACGCGGTCGTGGTGATCCACGAGAACTCGGGCCACGGCGCAACCCTGCAGAGCCCGTGCGGGACGCAGAACCTCCAGCAGTTCCTCGCCGACCCCACGACGCCGCACGACACCAGCTGCGCCGCGTCGATCACGACCACCTACTCGGTGCCGAACATGGTCGCGGCGGTCCCGGTGTCCAAGGCGCAGCTACGAGCCGAGCTCGCGCTCACTCGGGTCCCGTCGTTCGTTCACGATGCGATCGTTAAAAATCGCCGGCGATGCCGAGGCCCGGGACCGTGTCCGAAGGGCTCGTGACGACGACGGGCGAGAGCATGACCGTGAGCTCGTTACGGTCGCGGTAGGTCGGCATCCGCGAGTAGACTTGCGCGCGCAGCG
>JAYVWH010000280.1:0-7670 GCA_043786265.1 Kofleriaceae bacterium
CGACGTCGATGTTCTCGGACATCCGCGCAGAAGCTAGCACGCGGCAAAGTCAATGACGCGAAGGGCCAACCGGGAGGGTGGTGTGATGGCGCGCATACCGACCACGACATCGGTGTCTGGGGTGCCAACCAAATTGTGGAGCAATGGTCACGCCCTCGAGGGTGGGATCCGGGGGTAAGGGGTCGGAACTACGTACTGTGACGCTGATCCCGGGTGCGGGCATGGCGCTCGCAGATAGGTCTTGTCGCTGGGCGCTCGTCCATCGGCCCACTGAGGAGCTTCCTTATGTCTCTCGGAATCGCTCGTCCGTTTACTACGCCTATGATGCCTGCCCGCCCGACGACAACGTCGATGGGCCATACCGCCCACGTGCAGGTTCCCGCCGGTGAAGACCCGGCACGTATTCGCGCGACGATCGCGCGAGCGGCACTGTTCGCCCAGCTGCCGATCAGTGCGATCGAAGACCTCACCGCGCGAGTCAGCGTGCGCAAGGTGCAAGTCGGATCGTCGGTGATCGCGCAAGATGAGCCCGGCGACGCGATGTTCGTGATCATTTCCGGCCGTATCAAGGTCGTGATGTTCGGCGAGAGTGGCCGTGAGGTGACGCTCTCGATCCTTCGCAGTGGCGAGTCGTTCGGCGAGATGTCGCTGTTCGACCAGGGCCCCCGCTCGGCGCACTGCCTGGCGATCGAGCCCACCACGCTGCTCGTCCTGTCGCGCGACGACCTGATGAAGCACATGCAGGCGCACCCGCGCACCGCGATCAACCTCGTGTCGGAGATGGCCCGCCGCCTCCGCCGCGCTGACGAGACGATCGCCCAGCTCGCGCTGTGCGACGTCAACGAGCGCCTGATTTTCCGCCTCGTTGCCCTGGGCCGCGAGGAAGGGGCCTCGGGTCCCGACGGCCTGGTCGTGCGTCGCCGCCCGACGCAGCAGGAGCTCGCGAACATGATCGGCAGCTGCCGCGAGACCATCTCTCGCGCATTCAACCAGCTCGCCCGCGACGGTCTGATCATCCCGCGCGGCCGCTCGCTCGTCGTGACTCCCGCGCTGATCGAGCGCGTCGAGAAGAAGAAGGCCGCCTAGCTTTCTCCGCCCGTTTTCGACCCACTTATCTCGTTCGCTTATCAAGCGTCGCCCTCACCGGCGGCGCTTTTTCGTTTGGGTCGTTTTCTAGCCCCGGGTGAAACAGATCGCGTGCTGCAGAGGCACGCCGGCGGTGCCTTGACATGGTCGACGACGGGGCGCCAAATCACTCGTAAGTGGTCGAGGGCACGATGATTCGCCGGACGCGAGTAGAGATCGACTTGCACGCGATCGTCAGCAATGCGCGCACGGTCCAGCAGGTGACCGGCACGCAGCTGTATGCCGTGGTCAAAGCCGACGCTTACGGACACGGCGCGGTGTCGGTCGCGACCGCGCTGGCCGAGGCCAAGGCAGCGAGCGGGTTCTGCGTCAGCCTCGTCGAGGAGGGCGTCGCGCTGCGCCAGGCCGGCATCCACCTCCCGATCCTCGTCATGGGGCCCAGCCAGGTCGGCGGCGAGGACGAGATGGTCGAAGCGAAGCTGACGCCCGTGATCTCGAGCCCCGAGGAGCTGCACGCACTTGCGCACGTCGCGCGCGGGCGGACCGAGGCCGTCGAAGCGCACCTCAAGATCGATACCGGCATGGGGCGCCTCGGCGTTGCCATCGAGCGCGCAGCCGAGCTGGTGGGCGAGGCCAGCCGCAGCGGCATCCAGATCGTCGGTCTGATGACCCACTTCGCGAATGCCGATACAGACGAGCCCGGCGACGGCACCACGCTCACAGCAGCCCAGTTGCAGCGGTTCGCCGAGGCCGATCGCGCGGTGACGAAGGCGGGCGCGAAGCTGCGCGTCCGTCATGCCGCAAACTCGAGCGGCGCCCTCGTGTTTCCCGAGGCACGGTTCGACCTCGTGCGCGTCGGCATCGCGCTGTATGGCAACGGCCGATGGGCAGCGAGCAGCTCGTTCTCGTCGTCGTACCCGGCGAGCCGCGCCACGCCACCTCCGCCTGCGGTGCAGCCCGCGATGCGCCTCGTCACTGCGATCGCGCAGCTGCGCAGCGTGCCGGCCGGGGCTTCCGTCGGTTACGGCGCGTTGTGGCGAGCGCAGCGCGAAAGTCGTGTCGCGGTGCTGCCGTGCGGGTACGCCGACGGCCTGCCACGCAGCGCGACCGGGCACGCACAAGCCGCGATCCGAGGACGCCGCGTTCCGCTGATCGGTCGCATCTCGATGGACATCGCGATCGCCGACGTGACCGACGTCCCCGATGCGGCCGTTGGCGATGCCGCGGTGCTGCTCGGCAAAGCGAGCGGCGGAGCGACGATCACCGCGGCCGAGTACGGCGAGTGGTCCGGACTATCCGAGTACGAAGTGACGTGCGGGATGTCCAAGCGCGTGCCACGCACCTACGTGGAGGCGCGGTGAGCACCGAAGACGAGCCGACAAACGTCGCCGCTCCACCGGCGGCGCCCGGCACGTCCGGCCCACCCGCAGGCCCGCGGCCACCCGCCGTGACGGGACCGCCAGGCGCCTCGTCGTCGCCGCCCGCGAGCGAACCGCCGCCCGAGCCCAAGACCACCGTTGCAGGCGCGGTGGTCACCGGAATCAAGGAGGCGTTCTCGCCGGTCTACGGCTTCCTCGACCAGGTTGGTGAGCACCTGATCATGGTCGCGCGTGCGTTCGTCTGGCTGCCGCGTCGTCCGTTCCGATGGCAGATCCAGCTCGAGGCGATCGAGTACATCGGTTTTGGCAGTCTGCCGATCATCCTGCTCGTCGGGCTGTTCACCGGCGCGGTGACGTCGCTCCAGTCGGTCAACGCGTTCCGGGTGTTCGGCTTCGAATCCTTCGCGGGTGGCGCCACCGGCAAGGCGCTGTCGATCGAGCTTGGACCGGTGCTCACGTCGTTGATGCTCGCGGGCCGCGTGTCCACCGGCATCGCGACCGAGCTCGGCACGATGCGCATCACCGAACAGATCGACGCGCTGGAGTCGATGGCCGTCAACCCGTACCAGTACTTGATCCTGCCGCGTCTCGTCGCCGGCATGATCGTCACGCCGATCCTCGCGCTGATCTTCTTCGTCGTCGGGATGGGCGGCGCGTATATCGTCGCGGTGCTCGTCGAGGGCGTACCCCAGGGTCCATGGATCGCGAACCTGCGGGAGATCGTCGAGAACCGTGACGTCATCCAGGGCTGCCTCAAGGCGATCTTCTTCGGGTTCATGATCTCGCTCATCGGCTGCTACCAGGGGTTCAACGCCACTGGTGGTGGTCGCGGCGTCGGCATCGGCACCGCGCGCGCCGTCGTGGTCGCGTCGGAGATGACGCTCGTCCTCGACTACTTCCTCACCGACATCCTCTTCCACCTGATGCCGTCGGCGCGAGGTGAGGGGTGACGGAGACCCCAACGTCCGAGAGCGCGATGGGCTCGGAGATCATCGGGCACTCGCCGCCCGAGGAGAAGGATCCGCGCTGGCACATCCGCGTCCGCAATCTCAAGAAGTCGTTCGGGCCGAACCTCGTCCTCGACGGGGTCAACCTCGATCTCGAGCGCGGCAAGGTCAACGTCATCCTCGGCGCGTCGGGCGCCGGCAAGAGCGTGCTGATCAAGCACTTCATGTGTCTGCTGCGTCCCGATAGCGGCTCGCTCTACGTCGACGGCACCGACGTCTTCGCGCTCAACACGCAGGACCTCGGCCAGTTCCGCCGCAAGTTCGGCCTCGTGTTCCAGTTCTCCGCGCTGTTCGACTCGCTCAACGTCGAGGACAACTGCGCGTTTCCGCTGCGCGAGCACACCAAGAAGAGCAAGACCGAGATCCTCGAGATCGTCGCGGACCGGCTCGGCGCCCTCGGCCTGGCAAATACCCAGAAGAAGTTCCCGGGCGAGCTGTCGGGCGGTATGCGCAAGCGCGTGGGCTTGGCCCGGGCGCTGGTCCTCGAGCCCGAGATCCTCATGTACGACGAGCCGACGACGGGTCTCGACCCCCTCGCCACACGCAACGTCGACGAAATGATTCTCGAAGCAGGGGAACGATATAAGGTTACCTCCGTGGTCATCTCGCACGACATGGCAAGCGTGTTCCGCATCGCGGACCGCATCGCCATCTTGCACAACAAAAAGATCCTCGAGGCCGGGCCGGCCCAGGTGATTCACGCGAGTCGCGATCCGTACATTTACGAATTCCTGCGCGCATCCGGCGTGGGACCGATCGGCAAGCTCGCCGGGAGTCAGGCGTGAAGAGCCTATCCGCAGGCGTCCGCGTCGGCGTCCTGTTCATGCTGCTCGCCGTCGGCGCGTACATCGTTTGGAAGAACCTCGGCCAGGACAACTCCCAGAGCGGCCAGGAATTCTTCGTCCGCATCAAGGACGCCTCCGGTCTGCCCAAGGGCAGCAAGGTCGTCGTCGCGGGTCTCAAGAAGGGTGGCGTCACACGTCTCGAAGTCGACGGACGCTACGCGCGCATCTACTTCAGCCTCGCGAGTGACATCAAAGTCTGGTCGAACGCGACGCTGTCCAAGAAGGCGAGCTCGCTCCTGGGCGAGAACTACCTCGAGGTCGATCCGGGCGAGCCGATCATGCAGAAGGCGGACGGAACCACTGTCGCTGCCACGCCGCTGGGCTCATCGGGCGAACACAAGTGTCCCGACTACGCGTCCGGCGATCGCCCCAAGCGCGAGGCTTGCCGTCGCATCGTGAACATCGTCGAAGCGGTCACGCCCGATCAGTTGATCCACCGCATCGAAGAGACGCTCCCCAACGTCGACCGCGTGCTCGAGTCCGTTCGCGATCTGTCCGAGGACGTGCGCCGCATCGTCAACGGTCCGATGCAGCGGGTCGCGGACCGCGTCGATACGCTCGTCTCGAACGAAGCAGGGACGATCGAGAGGATCATCGAGCGCGCCGAGCGCACCGTCGCCGCCGTCGAGGGCCTGACCACCGACGTTCGCAACATCACCAAGGGCGCCGATCCCAAGATCGAGAAGATCCTGTCCGAGCTCGAGGCCGCATCGACGGAAGCGCGGACCCTGGTCGCAACCGCCCGCGACGAGCTCAAGGCCACCGGCGACTCCGTGCGCGGCAAGCTCGACAAGCTCGACGGTGTGATCAACAACACCGAATCGATCACCGAGAAGATCAACGGAGACAAGGGCACGCTCGGCAAGCTCGTCAACGACCCCGCGATCGCCGACAACGTCGAGGCGATCACGCAGGATGCAGGTCAGTTCCTCGGCACCCTGTTCGGGATCAAGGCGTACGTCGGCCTCCGCTCCGAGTTCAACATCAGCTCGCGCCTCGCGCGCCACTACGTCTCGATCGAGCTGCACACGCGGCCCGACAAGTTCTACTTGATCGAGCTCGAGAAGGGCCCGCGCGGCGGTTATCCCGAGGTGACCCTGACCAACGATCCGACGATCGATCCGGACAGCTGGATCAAGCGGACCGTCATCAGCGACAGCATCCGCTTCACGTTCCAGTTCGCGAAGCGCTTCAACTGGCTGACGCTGCGCTACGGCATCAAGGAGTCGACCGGTGGGCTCGGCGTCGACGCGGACATCCCCTGGTACAACCGCTCGCTACGCCTGTCTGCGGATGTGTTCGACGCGAGCTTCGACAAGTACCCGCGCGTGAAGCTGACCGCGGCGGTCGAGCTGTTCCAGCACATCTACATTCTCGGTGGTGTCGACGAGCTACTGAACAAGCACAACGAGCTCATGATCACGAGCGGCACCGCGGACGTGCCAAACCAGTTCGAGAAGTTGGAGTACGGCCGCGACGTGTTCCTCGGCGGCATGCTCCGCTTCAACGACGAGGATCTCGCGGCGCTGCTCACCGTCGGTGGCTCGGCGCTCGCAGGCGCTTCGAAGTAGGGTCAGAGCACAACTTCACAACTTCACTACTTCCGGATGTCCGAAGTAGTGAAGTAGTGAAGTAGTGCTCTGACCCCTTATCGGTCGTTGTCGATGCGGACGCGCGCGATCAGGGCGCGCAGCTCGAGATCGTCGACGCTCTCGACCTCCTTCGCGATGCGCTCGCGCGTGAGTCCGGTCGCCGGGATCCGTGGCGGGCGCGCGGGCGGGGCAGGGCGAGCACGCGCGCGTGGCTGCTCGAGGCTCGTACCGGTGCGGCCGGCGAGCTTGAACTTGAGCTCGTCGAACAGGCGCGGCGGTCCGAGGCGCTCGATCAGGCCGGCGAGGATCTGCACGCGCAAGAGATTGAGCTCGTGCAGCCACGCGCTCGATGCGACATCGATGATCAGCGTGCGCTCGTTGATCCCGAACGGACGGGTGCGCGACGCGATCCGCGGACCGACGAGGTCACTCCACTCGGCGTGCACGCGCTGAGCGCGCACGGCGTCGGAGATGCCGTGGAACTGCAGCGCGGCCTTGACGGCATCGCGCGAGGTGCGAACCTCGAGAGAGCGGCGCGGCCGTTGGTTCGCGTGCTTTTTCGGGCCTTGTCCGCGCCCTCCGCCGGGGGCACCACCGGCGCCCGCGGTCACGACGCGCGCAACCGGCGAATCAGCTCGCGCAGCCGGCGATCACCGTCACCGTCGCGCGACACGAAGCGCAGGCCCGAGCCTCCCGACGGCGCGTGGTACGAAACGCGACCCGCGATCGCGATTGGTGCGGCACCACCCGGTGGTGTGACCTCGACCGTGATCTCGGCCTCGAGCGGAAGCGGCGTGGTCGTCGTCAGCAATGCACCGCCGACACCAATCTCGGAGATCGCCGAATCCACGAATGCCGAGCTTGCGGCGACGCGATATCGACACGCGAACTGCACGGGGAGGCGGCTGTTCTTGCGACGCTGCACATCGGTGCGCTTGCCCGACAGCACTTCGTGCAAGAACGTCAGCTTGGTCTGCTCGTCCGCATCGAGCTGCACGGTCGCACCGGCACGCACGCGCATGCGAGGCAGCGCAGGGCGCCACGCCTTCACGGAGCCGCGAATGAGGACCTTGTTTGGCAGCAGGGTCGACGAAATCTCGACGATGACGGAATCGCCGGCGTTGAGCTCGTCGGTCGTGGGAACGAAGATCGGCTGCGCCACGGTCTCGCTCGGAGCGAGCTCCCGCCATTCGTCGGCGGTCTTGATGCGGAGACGCAGGATGTTCATCGACGCACGCAGACCCTAGCAAAGGAAGCGCAGTACGCGCTACCCGCGCGCACGTAACCACGCTGAACCATTTGCGTCGGGCAGTGGCGGGGGTAGCTGTAGGCGGCTCAGCCCCGGAAGCGCAACGACCACACCTTGAGCAGCGCCTCGGCGACGATCGCGCGCGACATCTTCGACTGGCCGACACGGCGGTCGACGAAGATGATCGGCGTCTCGACGATCTTGAAGCCGCGCTTGATCGCCTGGTACTTCATCTCGATCTGGAAGCTGTAGCCGTTCGAATCGACACGAGAGAGGTCGAGCGCCTCGAGGACGCGACGGTGCCAGCACACGAAGCCCGCGGTGACATCGCGAACATCGATGCCGAGGATCGTTCGCGCATAGAAGCTGCCACCCTTGGACATGATCTTGCGGCCGACGCCCCAGTTCATCGTGCCGCCACCCGGGATGTTGCGCGAACCGACGACGACATCCGCGCCATCGACCGCGAGTGACAACATTTGCGGCAGATACTTAGGATCGTGGCTGCCATC
>JAYVWH010000281.1:0-5909 GCA_043786265.1 Kofleriaceae bacterium
ACCTGATCACGCGTGATCGTCGCTTCGTCAACGGTCGCCTTGAGCCCGCAGACCTCGTCGATCCAGGCGACGATCGAGATGTTGTCGCGCGCGAGTAGCTGCTGCGCGACGGCTCCGGCGGCGACGCGCCCGGCAGTCTCGCGGGCACTCGCGCGGCCTCCTCCGGCGATGGCGCGGATGCCGTACTTCGCGTCGTAGGTGTAGTCGGCGTGGCTCGGTCGATACGCGCGTGCGACGCCCTCGTAGTCCTTGCTGCGCGCATCGGCGTTGCGGATCAGCATCGCGATCGGGGTGCCGAGCGTCATGCCGTCGAGCACGCCTGACAGGATCTCGACCTTGTCGTCTTCCTTGCGCTGGGTGACGAGGCGGCTCTGGCCGGGGCGGCGGCGATCGAGCTCGTGCTGGATCGCGGCTTCGTCGATCGCCAGCCGAGCGGGACAGCCATCGATCACGACGCCGAGGCCTGGCCCGTGCGATTCCCCGAATGTGGAGATCCGGAACAGCACGCCGAAGCTGCTACCCATCGCGGGGAGTGTACGATGGCCGCATGCGCATGAGTGAGCTGCTGATCGCCGTGATGCTGGCTGCGTGCTCGGCGGCATCGCCGCCGCCGTCCCAGAGCATGCCGCCCAACGAGCCGCCGGCACCCGCCGAGCCGCCACCGGCGACGCCGACGAGCGAGCCTGCGACGCCCACGAGCGCACCCGCCCTCGGCGACGGCCAGGCGTGCACCGATAACCTCCAGTGCGGGTCGGGAATCTGCGAGGGGCAGGGCTGCACCGACAAGGAACCAGGCCGCTGCGCGCCCGCCAAGCGCGGGTGCACGCGAGACTTGCGCGCATACTGCGGCTGCGACGGCGCGACATTCCAGACCTCGGGATCGTGCCCGGGGCGGCGGTTTGCCCACGCAGGGGGCTGTTAGGGTGGCCTCCATGATCTGTGTTACCCTTAGAAAACAACTGCATGGTCGATTCTGATCGCCGGCCCACGGCTCAAGAAATCGAGGAGCTGATCGATCTGGTCCGCCGCGATCCGTCGTCGCCGGCTTTCATCGATCTGGCGGAGGCGTACCTCAATCTTGGCCGCCCCAAGGACGCGATCAAGGTCGGCAACGTCGGTCTCGAGGCCGCCCCCGAGAGCCTCGAAGGACGGGTTGTCCTCGCCCGTGCCTACGCCTCGCTGCATCAGTGGAAAGAGGCTCAGGGCGAGCTGCTGCGGGTGGTCAAGGTCGACCGCTCGAACCGGCTCGGCTTTGCGCTGCTCGGCGAGGTGCTGCTGCGGCGCAACGACTACGAGCGCGCGGTGCCCGTGCTGCAGCACGCACAGAACCTCGATCCGACGAGCCCGGCGATCTTGTCGATGCTCAAGCGGGCGCGTCAGAGCCAGCCGCTCGATCCGCCGGCGCCATTGCCGCAACCGGTCCCGCCCCGCGGCGAGACCAACTATGGCGGCAACGACGAGTCCGTGCCGCCGCCGCGGTCTGCACCGTCAGCACGCATGCCGGTGCCGGCGTCGTCCCCGGTGTCGCCGACGATGGCGATCCACGCGTCGACCGACATGCGCGGTGATCGCACTGAAGGCACGCAGCAGCCATACGGTGCCTGGAACGAGCCGCCCGCAGCGCGCAACAAGAAGGTGACCGCGCCCCCGCCGATGAGCGTCGAGGGCGTGCGTCCGCGTGTCGTCTCGCAGCAGAAGCAGCACAACGCGGCTGCAGCGTCGCTGCGCCAGTCGGCTGCGGTGGGCGAGAACTACCTGAACGATCTGCTCACGGGCGGCTTACTCGATGTCGCCGGTGTGCGCGTCCCCGATTCCGACTTCGACCTTCGACCAGATCGGCGCTGGGGACGCTCGACGCGGCGCGCGTTCATCTTCCTGTTCGTCGTTCTGGTGCTCGGCATCGGCGGCGGCGGCACCTGGTACTGGTGGACGGAGAAACAGAAGTCCGAGGCTGTCGCGCGCCTCCAGAAGGAGTCGAAGCAGTCGATCGGTGGCGGCGACTTCGCGGGTCTCGAGGAGAGCCTCAAGAAGCTCGGTGACGCGCTCGAGAAGGACAAGGCGAACCCGCTCACGTTCGCGTACGTCGTCGAGACCGCCGGTCTCGAAGCGCTGCTCTACGGCACCGACACCAACCGCGTGGTGCAGGCCTACAAGGCGGTCGTCAAGGACATCAAGGAAGGCCAGCCCGGCTGGCGCGAGCTCACGATCGGCAAGGCGGCACTCGAGCTGTCGCGTTTGTCGGCGAACGAGGCACCTGGCCTGGCGCTCGCCGAGGTTCGCCAGAATCTCGACGCGTATCTCAAGAAACACGACACCGATAAGTGGGCGCGGTGGCTCAAGGCGCGCGCGCTGCTTGCTGGTGGTGAGCGCAAGGAAGGCGCGTCCGTGCTCAAGGCTGCCGCCGACGGTGACGACGGTGTGCCCGTCGCGATGGTCGACCTCGCGGACCTGCTCGTCGACGAAGGCAAGCTCGACGAAGCGATCAAGCTCTACGACGCCGCGCTCGCGAAGACCAAGGATCATCCGCTCGCGTTACTCGGCAAGGCGCTCGCGCGCGCCGAGTCGACAGTTGATCCGACGGCCGCGATCGACGACCTCAGCGTCAAGCTCGACAAGAACTTCGGCCCGCGCGTCGCTGCGTGGCGCTACCTCGCGACTGCGCTCGCCGAGCAAGGTGTCGAAGATTTCCCGCGGGCGAACAAAGAGCTCGAAGCAGCGATCGCCAAGCCCGCGGTGGAGCCTCGGTTCTGGGCGCGCGCCGCGTGGGCGCAGTACACGCGGGGACAGTTTGCAAAGGCCGCGGACGCGCGCGGCAAGATCGCCTGGTTCGGCAAGAACAAGGCAGAGGATGATCCGGCCGTCATGCTCGTGGATGCTGCGCTGCTGATCGCGTCGGGCCTGCCGGAGCGTGCGCTCGACGTAGCGTCGAAGATCGAAGGTGTTCGCCCGATGCTGATGCGCGCGTACGCGCTGATCGATCTCAACAAGCCCAAAGATGCGCTGGCCGATCTCGACAAGGTGCTCGAGAAAGCGCCGGACAACCTCGAGGCCCAGATCCTTCGGGAGGAGGCGCGCATGTTGATCGGTCCCGACAAGGACAAGGCGGACGCCGCCGAGAAGCTCGAGAAGCTCGCGCGCAAGACGAAGACCAAGATCGGTCGCCACGCGCTCGGCATGGGCTACCACCTCACTGGCAACGACGCCGAGGCGAAGGTCGCTCTCGAGACCGCGCTGACCGACATCACCGAAGAGTCGCCGAACCCGCTCTCCTACCGGACGCGCACTGCGCTCGCGGAGATCCTGCTCGCGGCCAACGACGTCGCCGGTGCGGGCAAGCTGCTCGACGAGGTCCTCACCAAGGACAACCCCGGCTACTTCCCGACCCGCATCATGCAGGCGAAGGCCGTGCTCAAGATCAACGACCCCGATCGGGCGCTCAACTTGCTCGCGGCAATCAAGGACGAGGTCGATTCGCCCAACGTCGACATTCTCGTGATCGAGTCGATCTGCGCGAGCAAGAAGACCACCGCAAAGCAGAAGGACGAGGCCAAGGCAGCCGTCGCGGGCCTCAAGGACAAGATCAGCCCTCCCGAGGAGCTCGGTCGCGTCGCTGCGATTTGCGATCCCAAGCTGCCGGAGTCGCTCGGCCTGCCAGTCCCCGCCGTCGACGGTGCCGCGCCCACTCCGACCGTGCCCACCAAGCCGACCAAACCGGTCCGCGGCGGTCGCGGGCGTCGTCACTGATGCGGTCGCCGTTGCTCGCGGCACTCGTGCTCGCGGCGTGTAGCAAGGAACCAGCTCCATCCAAGTCGCCGCCACCGGCCGTGACAGCCCCGACGCCAGCGCCGATCGCGAAGCCCGACAGCCCGCCGCCGCGTCCCGACAAGCTCGCGCACGTGACCATCAAAGCGCTCGGCATGTACTGCGAGGAGAGCTGCCCGATGAAGGTGCGCTATGCCCTCGCCGATATCAAAGCGGTCTACGAGCTCGGCTTCGATCTCGCGAACGAGGCGATCTTCGTGTCCTACGACGCGACCCTCGGTCCCGCAAAGCAGGTGACCAAGCCGATGATCGCCGCGATCAAATCGGCAGGCTTCGACCCTTGGCTGTCCAAGGAAGAGTGGCCCGCCGACGCCGAGACCCAGGTCGTCCTGCGCTGACGCAGTTACCGGCGGCCGGCGGCGCGTCGGGGCGGCGGAGCATCGGGCGCCGCGACTTCCTCGATATCGAGAATGCCGTCGAGTGAGCCCTGGCCCATCCGTAGCAGCTTGATCTCTTCGCCATCGACCTCGAGCACGGTCGACGGTTCGGCCGGTGTCTGCTCGGCATCGATCAGCACGTCGACGAACTTCTCGAACACGTTCATGATGTCGTCGGCGTCGCGACAGACCTCGTGGGTCTCGGGATCGATCGCGCTCGTCGTGAGCAGCGGACGGCCCAATCCCCTGGCCAGCGCTTGTGTGATCGGATGGCCCGTGACGCGGATCCCGACGGTGCGTCGCTTCTCGTCGGTCAGTGTCCGGGGCACGGCGCGCGTCGCCGGAACGACGAGGGTGTACGGACCGGGGAACAGGCGCTGCGCGAGACGAAAGGCGGTCTGCGAGAACATCCCGTACTCGGACGCAGTAGAGAGATCGGGACAGATCAGCGCGAGGCGCTGCTTCTTGTTCATCTGCTTTGCGCGAAAGATCTTCTCGATCGCGTCGCGCGATTCGATCGCGCACCCGAGCGCGTAGATAGAGTCGGTCGGATATGCAGCAACGCCGCCGGCGTGGAGCGCTTCGACGGCTTGCTGGATCTTCCGTGGGTTCGGTTCGCCCCACGGATCAATGGTGAGGCGCAGTGTCACTTCTTGAAGCCTTTACCCACAACGTACTGCTCGATCGATGCCTGCCGACTCGAATCGGGCTTCGCCGTCTTACCGACGGTAAACTGGGCGCGCACGCTCTCGGTGAGCTTCTTGAAGTCCGGCCCCTGGAACAGCTTGCCGACGAAGTTACCGCCCGGAGCGAGGGTCAGCGTCGCGATCTCGAGAGCGCGTTCGAATAGCGCCTCCGAGCGCGCCTGATCCATGCTGCGGACACCCGAGGTGTCGGGCGCCATATCGGAGAGGACCACGTCAAAGTTGCTCAGATCACCGAGCAGGACTTTGACGTCGATCGACAGGACATCGCCGACGACGATACGAGCACCGCTCGCCTCGCGGATCTGGGCGCGGTCGAGACCGACGAGGATGCCGGAGTCGCCGACCTTGCCGCGGGCGTACTGCAGCCAGGAGCCCGGCGCGCAGCCCAGATCGAGGACGCGCTGGCCGAACTTGAACAGCTTGAACTGCGTGTCGAGCTCTTCGAGCTTGAACACGGCGCGCGCGAGAAAGCCCTGCTTCTTCGCTTTCTGATGAAAGCGATCGTGACGCGCAGAACGGTCGTCGAGCTTGGCCATGATGAGCTCGCACGCCGGCGGCGGGCCTCGAGGGCAGGCCCGGTAGTGGCCTTAGCCGCGACCCGCAGCGGCCTTCTTGGAGGCCTTGAGCGGGTTCTTCGAGCGCACTTCTTCCTTACCCATGCCCTTGCGGTGGTAAGTCGTGCGCGTCGCAGCCTTGGTCACGACAACGTACTCGTTGTTCGCACCCGGGACGGCGCCACGGACGAGGAGGACGTTGTCCTCGGCGAGGATCTTGAAGAGCTGCAGGTTCTGGATGGTCGTCTTCTCGTTGCCCATCTGACCCGCCATGCGCTTGCCCTTGTGGACGCGCTGCGGGGTGAGGCGGCAGCCGATCGAGCCGCCGTGGCGGAAGTACTCGTGGGTACCGTGGGCGCGAGTCATGCCCTTCATGTGGTGCTTCTTGATCACACCCTGGTAGCCCTTGCCCTTGCTCATACCCTCGACGTCGATCGCGGCGCCGTCGG
>JAYVWH010000282.1:0-4304 GCA_043786265.1 Kofleriaceae bacterium
CGCGCGACATCTTGCGGCGTTCGAGCGCGTTGCGGACGGTGACCATCACGCGGTTGCGATCGAGCGGTTTCTCCATGAAGTCGAACGCGCCAAGACGCGTCGCGGAGATCGCGTCCTCGATCGTGGCGTGACCGGAGATCATGACGACGGGAATGTCGGAGGTGTTGCGGGCGACATCCTCGCTCCGAACCTTGAGCGCGCGCAGGAGATCGAGGCCGTTGTCCTCGCCGAGCTTGACGTCGAGCAGGATGACGTCCGGCGACTCGCGCGACAGCACCGTATCGGCCTCGGCAATCGAACCGGCCTCGTGTACGACATGGCCTTCGCTCTCGAGCACCATGCGCAGCGTACGGCGGATGTTCCTCTCGTCGTCGACGATCAGAATCGGCTCGCCGGTCAACGGCGCGGAGTCATCACTCATCTCTATCCTTCTTGACGGCCTTGGCCTCGAGCTGCTCGCGGCGGCGCCGGTTCCACCAGAATAAACCCGCCAGCACGACGATACCCGCTCCAACGTACACCGGACGGCGGTCGACCACGCGCCGAGGCTGCTGCGGTAGAACGATGGGGGGCATCGGCGTCCGCGAGCCGTCCGACATAGAAGTCCCGGTGCCAGAGCCCAGCGCGGGGGGCGGCGGCTCGCTCCCTTCCGGAGCAAGACCGAGGGCAACCCGCTCCTCGAGCGGGATGCCTGGATCGAGCGATGCGAGCGCCGTCACGCATGCGTCGCGTGCCGCGGGCGCGGTGGCTTGGGTCACGACGCACTCGCCGGTAACCGCGATCATGTTGGTGTCGTCGCCTGCGATCACCAGGCGGGCATGTGTGATGATCTTTGTGTCGTCGTCGGACCAGTCGAGCGTGGCCTCGATCTGCTTTGTCGCTGCGTCGATGCGGCTGCCCGATTGGGCGATCGACACCTTCCCCGACGTCAGCTGCGAGCGCTTCGGCGCGCCTAGAAAACCATCGACAGCAACGCGTGCGGCGGCATCGCGGTTGTTCTTCACCTTGCCGGCGACGGCGGTCACGTACAGCGCGCCGGGGCCGTCCGGGGGCAGGAACACCTGCGCGGTGGCCGCGGCAGGTGCTCCGCCGAAGTGCGAGAGGGCGTTCGTCTTCGCCGCGACGGCGTTCGCCTGCTCGGAATCCTCGCGCCACGTCGACGGGGCCTTGACGAAGCCCGCGAGCAGCGCGACCAGCGCGAGTGCGCGGATCACTTTACGTTTCCGATCAGCTGGCTGCAGGCGGCCTCGCACGCGACCGGCTCGCGCACGTTCCAGAAACAAGCGACCACTGCGAGCGCTCCGCTCTTCGCAATCGGCGCCCGCACCATGCCGTGATACGGCGGCCGCGCGAACGACAGCGACAGCACGCCGGCGTCCGGTGCTTTCGGATCGGGCTTGATGACGTCGCTTGTCGTCAGCCCGGGCAGCTCGGTCGCCAGGCTCGCGAGCATCGGCTCGGCGATCTCAGACGGTGTTCCGCCGGCCCCACGGATCGCGATCCACGCTGCGTAACAACCACGCGCGGGCTCACCCCACGCCTCGACATCGTCGACGGTGACGTTTGCCTTCTTCGCTGCATCGGCGGCCGCGGTCGCCAGAGCGGGGAGGGCCGACCAGCCCGCGGGCGGCGTGAGTCCCGAGGTCGGACCTGCCTCCGACGCTCGGCAGGCTGTGAACGCGACCAGCGCGATCAGCCGTAGCTGAGCCATACCTTGTGGCCGATCTCGACGTTCAATCGCGCGCGCGCCTCTTCGGTCAAGCCGACCTTGCCGTTGCCGACCGACGTCACGAGCGCACTGATCGCACGGAACTGGGTCCGTGCGATCGACTCCGTGGCATAGCCTGGCCTTGCGATTGCGGACTCGAGCCCGACGATTGCCCACTTGCGCTCGCCGCCGACGTCGGCCGCGACCTCGAGCTCGGCTGCGTCGCGCACGACGGTGATCGAGTCGGTGTTGGCGCTGAAGTGCGGCCCGCCGTCGAACGGATCGATCTGTTCGGCGTAGTCGAATCCGATGCGACGCAGCATTTTCTCGACGGCGCGCGTCTCCTCGCCGACCTGGCCGATGATCGCCTGCACGTCCTCGGGCAGCAGCTCGGTGTGGATCGGATCATCCGGGAACAGCGCGTGGATGAACTCCTTGTTGTCCTTCGAGAGCCGGTCTGCTTCCTGATACGAGAGGTTTGTGAAGCGGCGCCCGAGCGCCTCCCACAGCTTGCTCGTGCCATCCGCTTCGAGCGGCGGCAGCAGCTCCGAAAGCACATGATCGCGGAACAGCGGCCGGTGCATGCGTATGAACAAGAAGCGCACGTACGACAGGGCCTTGCCGAGCGCGTGCACGTTGCGGCGGTACTGCGGCAGCAGGATCAGCCCGCCGATCTCCGTCGGCCCGTTGTAGTTGTAGCCAATGCGCAGCGTGCGGTGAACGAAGTAGCGATCCAGCGTGACGCTGTAGCGCTCGTCGTTCTCGACGCGGAAGAAGATGTGCGGAGCACGTTTGGTGCCGTGCTGCGCGTAGATCATCGACGTTCCGATGATTGCTTTCGTCTCGAGATCCTCGAGCACGAACACGAACTCGCGGTCCGGAGCCGGCATCTCGCCTGTGAAAGAGCGTTCGGCGCGATCGAGGATGCCTTCGATCACGCCGCGGTCGTGCGGCAGGTTGACCGTATCGAGGTGCTCCGCAACGGCGAGCACCTGATCGACATCCTCCCGATACGACTGACGAATTCGAAACGAGGCCGCCACTCAGGCTGCACCCTACCACGGCCATTCGCGCACCGCGGCGGCTGAGAAGCCCAACAACCCGCAGTAGCTACGGCAGCACGCTGGCGATCGCGTGCGCGAGCGTGTCGCGACCAGGTGCGATGGCAGCGAGCCAGTCGAGCAGACCGGGTTGCACGCGCTCCATCGCGAGCTCGTAACCCTGAACGATCCGGATCCGGCGGATGCGCAGCGTCTTGCGTCTCTCGTTCTCGGTGACCATCCACTCGAGAGCCTGCGGTAAGGAGACGACGGTCGCGAGCTTGATGTCGTGCATGAGCAGAACGTTGCGACCCTGCATGCGCCCGAGCTCCTTGATCAGATATGCGAGCGCTTTCTTCGCGCTGCCGTGCTGCCACTCTTTGGGATCGAGGTCCCAGTGAAAGTGCGTGATGCCGCGTTCGGCGAGCATCGCTTCGAGTCGCGGACAGCGCGCACCGTAGGGAGCGCGGAACCAGGTCGGGTGCCAGCCCGAGGTTTTCTCGATCGCTTCCTTGCCGCGATCAATCTCGGCGGCGGCGGTCGCGTCGTCCTTGATGTGGCACAGATCGCCGTGCGTCATCGTGTGATTCGCGATGATGTGACCCTCGCGTAGGATGCGCTCCATGATCAGCTTGGCTTCGGGGGCCTGCACCCTCTCGCCGACCTCGAAGAAGATCGCCTTGATGTGATACTTCGCGAGCACGTCGAGGATTTGCGGCGTGCGCTCCGGGTCAGGACCGTCGTCGAACGTGAAGATGACCTCGGGGTCCCCCGTCAGCGTCGGCCCGGCGGCGGGGCTGACCCAGCCCGCCTGCGCGCCCGCGCGGGGCGCATGCGTTGCCAGCGCAACGAGTACTACTGCGGCGGCAAGCCTCACCTACATCGATCTAACACGCGGCGCGGCGGGAGCCTTGTTTTGAGCGGCGGGCGGTAGAGTCGCTCCATGTTCGACCGGCTCGCCGACAAGGAACCGCCGCGTATTAGACTCGCAAATACTCCCACGCGCGGTCACTGGCTGCGCTACGGCGAACAGCTCGGCACCAAGATCTGGATCAAGCGCGACGACCACACCGGCAGCGAGCTGATGGGGAACAAGGTCCGCAAGCTCGAGTACCTGATGGCCGAGGCGCTGCAACTGCAGGCCACCCACGTCATCACCTGCGGCGGCGAGCAGAGCAATCACGCACGGGCGACGGCGCTGGCGGCGACGCAACTCGGTCTCAAGACGGTGCTGATCCTACGTACGGACAATCCCGACGCTCCTCCCGCACCGAGCGGCAACATCCTCCTCGACCGCCTATGTGGCGCCGAGATCCGGTGGATCTCGCGGCCCGCATGGAAGGACCGTACCCGCCTGCTCGCCGACGAGGCCGAGCGGGTGCGCGGTGCCGGCGGTCGGCCGTACGTCATTCCCGAGGGCGGCTCGAATGCACTCGGCAGCTGGGGTTACCTGCGCGCGATGCGCGAGCTCGTCGACGATCTGGCGGGTATCGCGGCGCCGGACCACCCGGTCACGATCGTGTACGCCTGCGGCTCGGGCGGCACCGGGGCCGGGC
>JAYVWH010000283.1:0-2446 GCA_043786265.1 Kofleriaceae bacterium
CACCGACGCGCAGGCCCACGACCTTCTTGCCCAGTGCGGAGACACGGCCGCTCACTTCGTAGCCGGGCGTGAACGGCTTCTTGGGCGCATCGGGATAGAACCCGAGCCGCATCTGGATGTCGGCGAAGTTGACGCCCGAGTAGGCGACGTCGATCGCGACCTCGTCATCCGCGGGCGGGCGGGGCGCCAGGTCACGGACGGCGAGCGACGCGGCATTTCCGAACTTCTCGATGGCAATCTGACGATGGGACATGGTTCTTAAACTTTCGAAGTAACGGTCAATGATTCGCGCAGCGCTGCAAGGCCGTCCGGATCGACCGAACAGATCAGCTGTTTGCCCTCGCGCTGGGTATGGATGAGCCCAGCGTCGCTGAGCTCTTTGACGTGATGCGAAACCGTCGGTGCGCCGATATCACCGAGTCCACCGAGGAGCTTCCCGAGAAAGCAGTCGTGGACCCGGCCCTTGGCGAGGTCGAGCTTGCTCTCGTCGAGCAAGTTCATGAACAGGCGCAGCCGGTTAGGATTGGACAGCGCTCGGAACATCCGAGCGAGGCGATCTACGTCGTCCTTGGGCACGCATTATCAATACGACAGTTGTCGAACTGTGTCAATGAGAAGTTGGGATGTACGCGAGATACTTCCGCACCGCGTGCCGGCCCCACTGGGCGATCGCGTAGTCGATCAGGCGCTGCGGGACGCGGTCGCTGTTGGCGATCAGCCGCATGAGCATCAGCGCCAGGTCGACATCCGCGATGCACCACTCGCTGAACATGTGGGTCTTGCCCGCGGGGATGATCTGCTCGGCGACGCGGATGAGCTCTTCGGCGTCCTGGCGCGCCTTCTCCGACAGAGGCGTCGAGACGGGCCGCATGAACACGCTCGAGGTCGGCCGCTCGTCGCGCAGGGCGAAGAGGCTGGTACGTAGCCACGACATGATCTGCCGGGCGCGCGCGCGTTCCTCGACGCTGGCCGGCATGATGCGCGGGTACTGGGGCGGCGCGAACGTCTCCGCGAGGTACTCCGAGATCGCCGACGATTCGGTCAACCACATCTCGCCATGCGCGAGGCACGGCGTCTTGCCGAGCAGCGCGTGCAGCCGTAGCTCGTTCTTGATCTCCGTCGCGATGGGGAACCGAAGCGGGTCGAGCTTGTACTTCAGCTTGAGCTCGTCGAGCGCCACCATCACGTGGAACACCCATGGGCTCTGCCAACTCGCGTCACCGTAGAGCGTCAGCTCGGACATCGTTCTCCAAAACTTGCGCACGGAGTGGCGCGCTTCGGTCATTTTCCGACGGGGAGGCGCTGATGTTCAACAAATCGATCGCGTTCATATGGGTTCTGACGGAGGGAATGCTCGGGTTCGCGTTCCCGGTGACCCTTGCCGCAAACCTCTACTGGAAGTAGCGCACACCGGGCTACACCCGTCTTCTCACGATCTTTCCCGCTCGGCGTCGAAGTCTTCCCGTACGATCAGGGCGTCGTGTCGGAGGACCGCTTTGGGCCCTACGTCGTACATGAACGCCTGGGAGCAGGCGGCATGGCGACCGTGCATCGCGCCGAGATCGAGCTCGAGAACGACGAGACCCGCGAGGTGGCGCTCAAGCGCCTGCTGCCCCAGTTCGCGGCCGACAAGCGGTTCGTCGATGACCTGATCCGCGAGGGCAAGCTCGCCGCGCAGCTACAGCATCCCAACATCGTTCGCATCCTCGAGCTCGGCCGAATCGGTCGCACGTATTTCATCGCGATGGATCTCGTGCGCGGCCAGCCGCTGATGTCGATCATGCGCAAGGCGCACCAGAAGCACATGCGCCCGCCGATCGCGATCGTGATGGCTCTGATGAGCGAGATGCTCGATGCGCTCGACCACGCCCACGCCGCGCAGATTGTTCACCGCGATCTGACGCCGTCGAACATGATCGTCACGGATGACGGTCATCTCAAGATCATCGACTTCGGTGTCGCGAAGGCGCTCGCCGGTTCGCTGCAGACGAGCTCGGGACTCGCCAAGGGCAAGCTTGGCTACATGTCGATGGAGGCGATCAGCGGCAAGCAGGTCGACACCCGATCGGACATTTTCTCTGCGGGCGTGGTGATGTGGGAGCTGACTGCGATGAAGCGGCTGTTCCGCGGCAACAGCGATATCGAGCTAGTCCACGCGATCCGCGTGCAGACGATCGAGCCACCGTCGCGTCACAACCCCGAGTGCCCGACGGAGCTCGACGAGCTGATCATGCGTGCCCTGAGAAAGCCGCGCAACGAACGGTGGGACAGCGCGGGCGAGATGATCGACGTGCTCGGGGACCTGCGCCGCGCCTACCCCGCCTCGGCGCGCGATGTCGTCGACTTCCTGCGCCAGCTGCGCAGCGATACCGCACCGGTCGCGATGCGCCACGACTCCGAGGGCGAAAATACCGACGTGGGGCGATCGACGAGCGACTTGTTCGCC